>JBFYKG010000106.1:0-3157 GCA_041311015.1 Rhodocyclaceae bacterium
TTCCTTAGTTGCCCACGGTCACGAAAACGTGACAGGTCGGCTTGGTGATACGGTTGCCACGGCCCTTGGCGCGCGCAGTGAAGCGCTTGAGCACAATGCCTTTTTCGACGTAGATGGTCTTGACGATCAGCTCGTCGATGTCGGCACCATTGTTGTGCTCGGCATTGGCGATTGCAGATTCGATGACCTTCTTGACGATCAGGGCACCCTTTTTCGGGGAGTAGGCCAGAATATTCAGCGCCTGGCCCACGGACTTGCCGCGAACGAGGTCAGCCACGAGGCGGCCTTTTTGCGCCGAGAGGCGCACGCCGCGCAGTACAGCACGAGTTTCCATCATCGGCTCCTTACTTCTTGGCTTTCTTGCCGGCAACGTGACCCTTAAACGTCCGGGTCAGCGAGAACTCGCCGAGCTTGTGGCCAACCATGTTTTCGGTCACAAACACGGGAACGTGTTGACGACCGTTATGAACCGCCAGCGTCAGGCCGAGAAACTCGGGCAGCACTGTCGAACGACGAGACCAGGTCTTGATGGGGCGTTTGTCATTGCTGGCAACAGCCGCTTCGACCTTCTTGATGAGGTGCGCGTCTACGAACGGACCTTTTTTCATTGAACGAGTCATGGTCTATTCCTTATTTCTTGTGACGACGCTGCACGATCATGCTGGTCGTACGCTTGTTGCTACGGGTACGGTAACCCTTAGCCGGAGTACCCCACGGCGAGACCGGGACACGGCCTTCGCCCGTACGGCCTTCACCACCACCATGCGGGTGATCCACCGGGTTCATGGCAGTACCGCGAACGGTCGGGCGGATACCGCGCCAACGGGTGGCACCGGCTTTACCCAGCTTACGCAGGTTGTTTTCTTCGTTACCGACTTCACCGATGGTGGCACGGCACTCGACGTGCACGCGACGCACTTCGCCCGAGCGCAGACGCACCTGAGCGTAGACACCTTCGCGGGCCATCAACTGCACCGAAGCACCGGCCGAACGTGCCATCTGCGCACCCTTGCCCGGAATCATTTCGATACAGTGAATGGTCGTACCGACCGGAATATTGCGGATCGGCAGGGCGTTACCCGGCTTGATCGGCGCTTCAGCACCGCTCATGATCGAAGCACCGACTTCCAGACCGCGCGGGGCGATGATGTAGCGACGTTCGCCATCTGCGTACAGAACGAGGGCAATGTTCGCCGTGCGGTTCGGGTCGTATTCCAGACGTTCGATCTTGCCCGGAATGCCATCCTTATTGCGCTTGAAGTCGATCAGGCGGTAGTGCTGCTTCGAGCCGCCGCCCTGATGACGAACAGTGATACGGCCGTTGTTGTTACGACCGGCGTTTTTCGATTGCTTTTCAACCAGACCGGCAAAGGGGCGACCCTTGTGCAGTTTGTCGTTAACAACCTTGACGACGCCACGACGACCGGGCGATGTCGGTTTGACTTTGACGAGTGCCATTATGCCACCCCTCCTTCAGCAAACTGGATCTCCTGGCCGGCCTTCAGGCATACGAATGCCTTCTTCCAGCCCTTACGGCGACCCTGGATCGTGCCGCGGCGCTTGCCCTTGCCCTTGACGTTCAGGACCTGGACGGCATCGACTTCGACCTTGAAGAGCAGCTCGACAGCTGCCTTGATCTCCGGCTTGGTCGCATCAGCGGCCACTTTGAAAATCACCTGATTGTTCTTGTCGGCAACAGCGGTAGCCTTTTCGGATACCTGGGGTGCCAGCAATACCTGTAACAGTCGTTCCTGGTTCATCCCCACATCTCCTCAAACTTGGCCACGGCATTGCGCGTCACCAGCACTTTGGCGTAACGCACCAGCGAGACCGGATCGGTTTCCTTGGCCTCGAGCACCAGCACATTCGGCAGGTTGCGCGACGAGAGCCACAGGTTTTCGTCCAGGTTGTCGGTGATCACCAGCACCTGATCGAGACCCATGTTCTTGACCTTCTGCGCAAACAGCTTGGTCTTCGGGGCTTCGACGGCGAAGGCGTCAACCACGGCCAGACGATCTTCACGCACCAGCTGCGACAGGATGGTGGCCATGCCGGCACGGTACATCTTGCGGTTCAGCTTTTGCGAGTAGTTCTGTTCCGGCGAGTTCGGGAAAGCGCGACCGCCTCCACGCCAGATCGGGCTCGACGACATACCGGAACGGGCACGACCCGTACCCTTCTGACGCCACGGCTTGTGGGTGGTGTGCGCAACTTCGTCACGACCCTTCTGCTTCGAGTTGGCGCTGCGGGCGTTGGCTTGGTAGCCAACCACCAGCTGGTGCACCAGGTTCTCGTTGTATTCGCGCGCGAACAGTGCATCAGAAGCCTGCAGACGGCTGGCTTCCTGACCCTGATCGTTGATGATTTTCAGTTCCATACGATCTCCTTAGGCCTTGACGGCGGGACGTACAACCACGTCCGAACCGCGGGCACCAGGAACGGCACCCTTGACGAGGAGGAGCTGACGGTCAGCATCGACACGAACCACAACCAGGTTCTGGGTCGTACGCTGAACATCGCCGAGGTGACCGGCCATACGCTTACCCGGGAAAACGCGACCCGGATCCTGCGCCATACCGATCGAACCCGGTGCGTTGTGCGACACCGAGTTACCGTGCGAGGCACGGTTCGAGCTGAAATGGTGACGCTTGATACCACCTGCGAAGCCCTTACCGATGGTGACGCCGGTGACGTCGACCTTCTGGCCCGCTTCGAAAATGGTGGCAGCGATCACATCGCCCGGCTTGAAGCCGTCGAGCTGATCAGCAGCGATGGGAAATTCTTTCAGAACGCGTGAGGATTCCACACCGGCTTTAGCCAGGTGGCCGCTCAACGCCTTGGTCATGCGCGTGGCACGACGCTGCCCGAATGCAACCTGCACGGCGGCATAGCCGTCCGTTTCGGGCGTCTTGATTTGTGCGACGCGGTTGTTCGACACATCGAGCACCGTGACCGGGACGGAAGCACCGTCTTCGGCAAAGATGCGCGTCATGCCGACCTTGCGTCCTACAAGGCCTAGACTCATCGTTATTCTCCTAATCACCGGCTACGATTGGCCGGCGTCGGTTATAAGCACTGCAAAAACACTACGGAACTACAATGGCCCCGGAAGACCCGGAGCCGGAAAAACCCAAGATTTTACACGCCTGGGCTGATT
>JBFYKG010000038.1:0-12641 GCA_041311015.1 Rhodocyclaceae bacterium
TAAACGTCAGGTTGATGTATCCCGGTGTCTGCAATAACGAGTCTTTGGTTTCAAGCTTCACCGTATTGACCTGACTTTTGCCTTGCGACTCGCAGAATTCTTGAGCGGCTTTGTAGGCCGACTTTTCTGCCAAGACCGGCGTTCCGAAAAGCAGTTGCGCGCTTTGTTCCGATACGAAGTACTGGCCACCGCCAATGGGGTGAACGCCGGTCGAGGCGCAGCCAACAAGCAGTAGGGTGCTCAGGCTGAGGATGCGTACACGCTTAGGCATGGGGGTGTTCCAGTGGGATCGATTGGCTTGTACATTCGTATAGTCGCATTCTAGCGAAATGGCCTAGTATTGGCAGGTATGAATACATGGATTCGCTTTTGTGCAGTGCCGGTCGCCGGTTTGGCGGTGCTTCTGTCGGGGTGCGCTTCGTTTCAACCGGACACCACCTTGCCGACAACGGTGGCCGCCAGCCCCAATCAGGATGCCCGCCAAGCCACGATGGTGGTGATTCACTATACGACGAACGACGATGCGGCGGACTCGCTCCAGACGCTGACGTCACCGGTACGTAAGGTCAGCGCGCATTACCTGATTGACCGGCAGGGCGGGTTGTATCAACTGGTGCCGGAGAACCGTCGGGCCTGGCACGCAGGGCAGGCGTACTGGGCCGGGGTGACCGATATCAATTCGGTCTCGCTGGGTATCGAGATTGATAATGCGGGGAACGCGCCTTTTGATGAGGCACAGATTGCGACGCTGCTGAATCTATTGGCGGATATACAGACCCGCCATAAGATCCGGGCGGCTCATGTGGTGGGTCATGCGGATGTGTCGCCCGGCCGCAAGGTGGATCCGGGGCCATACTTTCCGTGGCGCCGACTGGCGCAGGCGGGATTCGGGCTCTGGTGCGACCAGCCGGTCGCTGACCCGGATGCGACGGTTGATGTCAGTGCCTTGCTGGTTCAGTTGGGGTATGACCCGCGTTTGCCGGATTCTTCACGCGCTGCTTTCCGGGCGCATTACCTGGCGAAGGGTGATGGATCCACCGTTCAGGATGAGGCGCTGGAGCGGGGTATGGCCCGGTGTCTGCTGGAGCAGCGCAATCAGGTTAGGCCGGGTGGGGTGCCCGATATGACGTTGCTTCGTTGATGCGCTTGCGCTAGGGGTTTTCAAAAGACCCATCACCTGTCCAAGGCTCGCAGTAGGTGGAGTACATGCCGCCGCGCTGGTAAAAAGGGTCGGGCCAGATCTCGGTGGTTTTTACGAGCAGAGTGTCCTGGTCGAAGCTGACGGTAAAGGCCATGCGCAGCAGGCTGGAATCACACCAGCCCCAGTTCCAGTCGAGCGCGTTCTTTTGCGGGAAGCGGTAGGTGTCTCGGTAGGGACCAAGGATTCGCAATACCTCATCCTGTGTCTGGCCGACTTTGATTTCGGTGAAGTGCTGGAGATCCAGTACCTGTTCTTTGCGGGTCATTTTGCCTTGGTCGTCGAAGTACACCATGAAGCTGACCCAGCCGGCCGGGCCCCGTGGATACGATAGTTGTTCGACTTGGCCCTGCGGATTTTTCCAAACCATGCCGGGTTGGCCCATGGTGGCTTCGACATCGGCCACGGTGGCGACGCCCGGTTTGAGGCCGGCACCGCTGTAGGAAGCACAGGCGGTAATGGCGACGGTGGCAAGAAGAGTCAGTGCGAGACGCATCAGATCAATAGAAGATTAGTTTCAGCCCGATGAGGATGGTGGTGATTTCGAAGGCGCGCTTCATCAGCTGATTGCCCTGTTTGATGGCGATGTGGGTGCCGACATAGCCGCCGATGAGTGAGCCGACGATCAGCGCCGGCAGCCAGTGCCAGGCCACTTCACCCGCCAGCCCCAGTACCAAAGCCCCGGTGCCGTTCCAGGCAAGGCCACAGAGCACCAGGGTGTAGGCGACCGCCCGTTTATAGTCCATACCAAAGTGACGGATCAGCCAGATGGTGAGGAAGAGGCCGCTACCCGAGGTGATGGAGCCGTTCAGAAAACCCACGACAAAGAGTCCGGTCATGCCGGTGGCCAGACCGGCGCCGTGCCAGTTACGCGGTGCGTAGGCCATGCCGAGGCTGGGTTTGAAAATCGAATACAGGCCCAGACCGGTGGTGAGGAAGCCCAGCGCCAGGAGCGCGGGTTTCTCGGGCATGTGCAACACCAGTGAGGCGCCAAGTATGACGCCTGGGATGCCGGCCGCCAGGATGAGCGCGCAATTGCGCCGCTCCAGGTGGCTTTCCTTGAGATGGCGGGCCATGGCGCCGATGCCCAGAAAGACGCTGGCCACCTTGTGGGTGGCGAGGGCCACGGCAAAGCTGAGCCCCAGAAAAATAAGGATGGGAAACTGGATCAGCCCCAGCCCGCCACCGGAGATCGCCGAAAAGAAATTGGCCACCACGGCGGTGACAAAAAGGGCGAGTTGTCCGGTCCAGTCGAGGGGCATGGGGTCATCAAACGATGAAATGGTGAATTAGCCGTTATTATAGGGACCGTTGAAATAAACCACCCCCCGATCATGCGCATCCCTGAACTTGTTGCCCTGGAAAAACTGACTGAGCCGCTTGCCACGCGCCGCGAGTTTGCCGGTCGTTTTGCCCGCTCGATGTTTTTCGGGTCGCTGATGGTTGGCGGCACCTTGTTCACCGGCATGCTCGGTTATCACTATCTGGAAGAGTTGCCCTGGCTGGACGCCTTCGTCAACACCACGATGATTATGTCGGGTATGGGCGTGCTGGATGCGCCGAACACAGTGGCCGGCAAACTCTTTGAAGGTTTTTATGCATTGTTCTGTGGCCTGATACTGATTGTGGCTACGGCCATTGCCTTTACGCCGGTGATCCACCGTTTTCTGCATAAGCTGCATGTGGAAGACGATGACGATTACAACATATGAGCGACGCTGACCTAGCGTTCATGACCGAGGCACTCAGTCTGGCGGCCCAGGGCGCTATGGCGAACGAGGTGCCGGTGGGTGCGTTGGTGGTGGTGGATGGCGTGATTGTGGGGCGTGGGTTTAATCAACCGATTGGTTCGCATGACCCGACCGCCCATGCCGAAGTGGTGGCCTTGCGTGATGCGGCGCAAACCATCGGCAATTACCGCCTGCCGGGTGCGACGCTGTATGTGACGGTGGAACCCTGTGCCATGTGTGCCGGGGCGATTCAGCATGCGCGCATTGCCCGGGTCGTGTACGGGGCCAGCGAGCCCAAGACGGGTGCCTGTGGCAGTGTGGTTGATCTGTTTGCCGAGGCTAGACTGAATCATCATGCCGAAGTCGAGGGTGGCCTGATGGCCGAAGAAAGTGCGGCGCTGATCAGTGCCTTCTTTCAGCGCCGTCGCGCCGAATCAAAAGCCCAGCGTGAAAGTGTGAGCCATGCAGATTGAGGTTTCGATCGCACAGCAGACGCTGACCCTGCGTGATGACGCCGGGGCGGTGATCAAACAGTATCGGGTCTCGACAGCGGCCAAGGGTGCCGGTGAGCAGATGGGCAGTTACCAGACGCCGCGCGGGCGGCACCGGATCCGGGCGCGAATTGGTGATGGCTTGCCTCTAGGCGCCGTGTTGCGTGGCCGCCGTCCGACGGGCGAAGTGTGCACCCCGGAACTGATGGCGGCGCAGCCGGGCAAGGACTGGATCCTGACGCGGATCCTGTGGCTCTGTGGCGAGGAGCCGGGGGTCAACCGCGGTGGGCAGGTCGATACCATGCGCCGTTATGTGTACATCCACGGCACGCCGGCTGAAACTACGTTGGGTATGCCGGGTTCGCATGGCTGCGTGCGTATGGCCAATGCCGATATGGTGGAACTGTTTGACCGGGTGCCGGTGGGCACGCCGGTGGTGATCCGCGAAGACTAAGTGGTTTGATCAGGCGGGTGCGGGTGCATCATCCTCGGGTTGCGGCATGACTTCGTCAATGAGCGTCAGCCCGATCTTGCCCTGATCGGTTTCCAGATAGATTGCGCCGGCAATGGCATCCTGCTGCAGAACGGCTAGAGCCAGCCAATCCGTGCCGGATTCGGCCGGTGCGGTACTGAGCAAACTGCCGCAGGCCTGACCATTAAGGATGTCGGAGCGGACTTCGCTCCCAGCGCTGAGGGCCTGGGGTGCCCGGACCCGATAAAGGTGACGCTTGATCTTGCCCAGGTAATGCGTGCGGGCAACGATTTCCTGACCGGGGTAGCAGCCCTTTTTAAAGCTGACGCCGCCAAGCTTGTCGAGATTGACCATCTGCGGCACGTAATGTTCGCTGGTGGCCTGGGTCACGAGCGGAAAACCCTGTTCGATATCGGCACGTGCCCAGGCATCCGTATTGCCCCGGGCGGCATGGCCCGCTACAGCTGCGAGTACGGCGTCGTCGCCGGCCAGAAGGATGCGGTGTTGATCCAGTCGGATTGCGGTGAGGCCGGCGTTGCGGCAGACGCCCCAGGGTTCGGCCGGCAGGTCGAGTCCATCCAGGTTGGCAGGCGGGTTAAGCAATCCGGCGACGCGCAGGTTGTCGGGGCGGTTGATCTGCACTTTGAGGCGCAGCACGAACATTTTGAGGCGCTTGGCGATGGCCTCGGCCACGTCGCTGGCGAGCACCAGGCGGTAGCCATCGTCGATGGTCCAGAGCACAAAGGTGGTGAGCAGTCGGCCCTTGGCGGTACACCAGCCCGAGATCTGGGCGCGGTCGGCATTGAGCAGCCGCACATCGCTGGGCACCTGGGCCTGCAGAAAGGCCTGGGCATCGGGGCCGGTCAGGTCGAGTACGGTGAGGTGGGGCAGGTCGATTAGGTCGAACGGGGTCGGTTGGGGCATGGCAGTTATCAGCGTTGTGATCTTATTTTGAGGGCTCAGGTTGGTATCATAGAAGGCTATGAAGCGATTGACCAGATTGACCTCCCTGTTGCTCGGCGCCGGCTTGTTGTCGGCCGCCCTGTTGCTGGCGGTTTTTGTCTGGCCGGTCCCGCTGGCCGAGAAGCAGGTGTTGGTGCGCGTGCCTCAGGGCGCCTCGTTGCGGGTAGCCGCGCAGTCGCTCAATGCTGGTGGGGTGCAGGTCTCCCCGTGGATCATTTCAGGCGTGGGGCGCGTCGCCGGTCTGGCCACCAGCATCAAGGCCGGCAGCTATGAATTTGATCAGGGTATGTCGCTCTGGGCGCTCTTGAAAAAACTATCGAGCGGTGACACCAGCCAGGGCGAGGTGCTTTTTGTGGAAGGCATCAGCTTCCGTGAACTGCGGGCCCGGCTGAATGCAGCCCCGGATCTGGTGCACAGTACGCAACCCCTGAGTGATCAGGCCATCATGGCCAGACTGGGGGCGCCGGATCGCAAGCCGGAAGGCTGGTTCTTCCCCGATACCTATCGTTACGACAAGCGTTCTGACGATATCGAGGTGTTGCAACGGGCCATGGTGGCGATGCAGAAACAGCTTGATGGTATCTGGCAGGGGCGTGCAGCCAATCTACCGCTCAAGTCGCCGTATGAACTGCTGATACTGGCCTCGATTGTCGAAAAGGAAACGGGTACCGCCGGCGACCGCGCACAGATTGCCGGGGTGTTTATCAACCGCCTGCGTAAGGGCATGCGGCTGCAGACTGATCCCACGGTGATCTACGGGATGGGTGATCGCTATGACGGCAATATCCGTAAGGGCGATCTACAGCGCGATACGCCGCACAATACCTATACGCGGTCGGGCTTACCGCCCACACCGATCTGTATGCCGGGGTTGGCCTCGCTCCAGGCCGCCGCGCATCCGGCCAGCACCGATGCCCTTTATTTTGTGGCACGAGGCGATGGCAGCAGCCAGTTCTCTGCCACACTTGATGACCACAACCGGGCCGTCAACCAGTATCAGCGAGGTCAACCTTGAGTCATGCATCGATCCGGCCCGGCCGGTTCATTACCGTCGAAGGCATTGATGGAGCCGGCAAGAGCTCGCACATCGAGTGGCTGCGCGAATATCTAACCGCACGAGGCGAGTCGGTGGTGGTGACACGTGAGCCGGGTGGGACGCCGCTCGGTGAGGCGCTGCGCTCAATTCTGTTGAATGAGCCGATGACGCCGGAAACCGAAATGATGCTGATGTTTGCCGCCCGTGCCGAACATCTGTCGGCCGTGATACGTCCGGCACTGGCGCGTGGCGCCTGGGTGATCTCCGATCGTTTTTCGGATGCAACCTATGCCTATCAGGTGGGTGGCCGCGGCGTGCCTGAAGCCAAATTCACCGCACTCGAAGCCTGGGTACAGGCAGGGCTGCAACCGGACCGGACCATTCTGTTTGATGTATCGGTAGAAACTGCCCAGGCCCGCCTGCACGATACGCGTGTGCTGGATCGTTTTGAGCGGGAAGCGGCGGACTTCCATCAGCGCGTGCGCGATGCCTATCATGCACGGCAAGCCGCACACCCCGATCGCATCCGCCGGGTGGCCTCTGATGTGCCGATGCCGGAAGTTCGCGCCCAGATTCTTGCAGCGTTATCGGACCTGATCGACTGAGATGATTGCCTGGCACGAAATCCATGCGGCCCCTTGGGCACAGCTGCAGCGTGCCCGCGAGAGCGACCGTCTGCCACACGCCCTGTTGCTGACGGGCCCAGCTGGCCTGGGTAAGCTGGCCTTTGCAGAAATGCTGGCCGGCAGTCTGCTCTGCGATACGCCCACGTCAGATGGCCGGGCCTGCGGCCAATGCACGGCGTGTACCTGGCATGCCTCGGGCAACCATCCGGATTTCCGCCGTATCCGCCCCGAAGCTTATGAAGACGAGATTGTGGGCGAGGACGAAGGCAAAAGCAGCGCCAAGGCCGATCGCAAAAAAAGTGAACAGATCCGGATTGACCAGATCCGAGGGCTGGAAGATTTTGTGCAGGTGGGCAGCCATCGGGGTCGTCGCGTGATTCTCATCGAGCCGGCTGAGGCCATGAATGAGGCAACGGCCAACGCCCTGTTGAAGTCACTGGAAGAGCCACCGGCCGGCGTGCATTTTTTGCTGGTCAGTCATGCGGCCGAGCGGTTGTTGCCAACCGTTCGTAGCCGGACCCGGGCGATTCCGTTGCGTGTGCTGGATCAGACCTTGGCGATGGCGCAGTTAAAGGCGCTGGGCGTGCCGGCCCAGGCAGCGTCGCTCTGGTTGAACCGCTGCGCGGGTGCCTTGCGTTTTGCGTTGCGTCTGGCGCAGGCTTCGTCGCGTGATGCGTCGGCCAGCGACGAGGCGGTGGCCGAAGTGGCTTTGCTCGATGCCTTACTGGCAGCATTGCCGGCTGGTGAGCGGATGGATGCACTGGCGCTGGCCCGCAGCTGTGAAACCCTGATCAAGGGCGACCAATCCGGGTTGCGTCTGGCTTTGCTGATCGACTGGCTGCAGCGCTGGATACTGGATCTACAGCTGGCCCGACTGGGTGCGGCTCCTTCGGTGTTTCCGGAGCTACAGCCGACGCTCGAAACCTTGTCGCAACGGATCAATGACGAGGCCCTGATGGCTTTCCCCGCTACATTGATTGAAGCGCGCCGTCTGTCCAGCCATCCATTGAATATCCGGCTCTTTCTCGAATCCCTGTTTTCCCGCGTGATCGGTCTTTACACCGCGCGCGCCTGAAGCTTATGACCCGACTGATTGATTCCCACTGCCACCTGGACTTTGAAGGACTCGCTGATCGTCTGCCCGAGGTGCTGGCCGCCATGGACGCAAATGGGATCGCCGGCTGTATGACCATTGGCGTGACACTGGAAGAGGCCGCGCAAGTGCTGGCGATTGCCCATGCCTACCCGCAGGTGTTTGCCTCGGTGGGCGTGCACCCCGAATACGCCGATCACCGGGAGCCCGATGTGGGCACACTCTGTGAACTGGCAAACGACCCCAAGGTGTTGGCGATCGGCGAGACCGGTCTGGATTATCACTGGCACAAGGATCGGCCCGAGTGGCAGCGAGAGCGCTTCCGTGTTCATATTCGTGCGGCCCGCGAACTCAACAAACCGTTGGTGATTCATACGCGTGAGTCTGCCGAGGATACCCTGGCTATTCTGAGGGAAGAGGGCGCCGAAGCGGTCGGTGGCATCCTGCACTGTTTTACCGAATCGCTGGACGTCGCCCGGGCCGGGATCGATCTGGGTTTTTATATCTCCCTGTCCGGGATCGTCAGTTTTAAAAAGGCCGAGGTGGTACACGACGTTGCGCGTTCGGTACCGCTGGACCGGCTGCTCGTCGAAACAGATGCACCGTATCTGGCGCCAGTACCGTATCGCGGCAAGCCCAATCAACCGGCGTATGTAAAGCATGTGGCCGAGGCGATTGCCGATCTGCGCCAGATTTCTCTGGAGGAGGTTGCTGCTGCCACCAGCCGGAATTTTCTGACGCTGTTTCCTGCGGCGGCGGCCGTGCTTGAACCGAGGATCGCGGCATGAAGAAGATCATCCTTTGCCTGACGGGCGTGCTGCTGTCGTTGAATCTATGGGCCATGCCTGCCGCTGATGGGATGGTGGCAGCCGCCAAGGGCGGCGATGCCGATACGGTGAAGGAAGGCCTGGCCGCAGGCTTTGACCCAAACTATAAGGACAAGCAGGGCAACAGCCTGCTGGTGCATGCCGCCGCCAACAGCAATGCCAACGTGGTCAGCGTGTTGCTCAAGGGCGGTGCAGACCCCCTGGGGCGGAACAAGGTGGGTGATGATGCGCTGAACTACGGCGCCATCAAGGGCAATCTGTCGATCGTGAAACAGATGCTCGATGCCGGCGTACCGGTTAATCGCAAGCAAGGGTGGCAACCCTTGAGCTATGCCGTTTATGGCAAGAACCTCGAAGTCTTTGATTACCTGATGGCCAAAGGCGCCGATGTGAATGGCAATAACCCCAGTCAGGCATCAGCCCTGATGATCGCTGCCCAGCAGGGTCAGGAGGAGATGGTCGACCGACTTCTGGCGGCGGGTGCTGATCCGACCTGGACCAAGGGCGGCGAAAGTGCTGTGGATTGGGCACTACAGACCGGCAACACCGATATTGCGGACAAGGTCATGAAGGCGCAGGCCAAGGTGGGATTTGGTCGTTCGCAGGTGCTGGCAGAGCCGGAACCGGAAGACGATGCGGATGATGCAGAGCAAACCGACGCATCTGCATCCGGCAAGTGAAACGGTTTTCGATCATTCTGGGCTTGCTGCCGGCGCTGGCACTGGCACAGCCATCGCCGACGACCGATGCAGCCGTTGTTCCGGAGAGTCCCTCTGTGCCAGTGTCGGTACCCATGACGCAGATCCGCGCCTACTTTACGCCCGGCCATACGGTGGAAACGGCAATTACCGATGAAATCGATGCCGCCCAGAACACCATCCGTGTACAGGCCTATTCGTTTACCAATCCGCTGATTGTGCAGGCCCTGGCCGACGCACGTTTGCGCGGGGTCGATGTGATTGTCGTTCTGGACAAGAGCAACCGGACCCAGCGGTCATCGGTCGCCGAGCTGGCGCAGCGTGCGGGCATTCCGACACTGATCGACGACCGGCATGCCATAGCCCACAACAAGATCATGATTATCGATGATCGCATCGTGATTACGGGAAGCTATAACTTCTCACGTGCGGCCGAGAAAAGTAACGCCGAAAACCTGGTGATTATCGAATCGGCGCCGATCGCCCGGAAATACCAGCAAAACTGGCAGAAGCATCACCAGCATTCCAAACCCTTTGTGGCAGGTCAGCGAACCCCATAAAAAAACGCACCCGGAGGTGCGCTTTTTCATACGAGGCTGAGTCGCCCCGTCAAAGATCAAGTCGCTATCAGGCAACCACCGCGGCGATGGCATCCGCCACAGCGTCGATGTTCTTGCTGTTGAGCGCGGCTAGGCAGATGCGGCCGGTCGAGACAGCATAGATACCATACTTGTCACGCAGCACATCCACCTGGTCAGCGGTGAGGCCGGTGTACGAGAACATGCCGCGCTGCTGGATCACGAAGCCGAAATCCTGCTTGACGCCTTTGGCTTTGAGTTTGTCAACCAGGGCATGGCGCATGGCACGGATACGATCGCGCATTTCGGCCAGTTCCTTCTCCCACATGACGCGGAGTTCCGGGCTGGTCAGCACGGCGGTCACCACGGCAGCACCGTGGGTCGGCGGGTTGGAGTAGTTGGTGCGGATCACGCGCTTTAGCTGCGACATCACACGGGCTGATTCATCGGCCGATTCGGTGACGATCGACAGGGCACCGACGCGTTCGCCATAGAGAGAGAACGACTTCGAGAACGACGACGAGACCAGGAACTGCAGGCCGGAGTGGGCAAATTTGTCGAGGACGATGGCGTCCGGCTGGATGCCTTCGGCAAAGCCCTGATAGGCCATGTCGAGGAACGCGATCAGGCCCTTGGCACGGATGACATTGATGACCTGATCCCATTGCTCATTGCTCAGGTCGGCACCAGTCGGGTTGTGGCAGCAGGCGTGCAGCAGCACAACCGAATCTTTCGGCATGGCATTCAGATCAGCCAGCATGCCGTCGAAGTTGACGCCACGGGTGCTGGCGTCATAGTAACGGTAGGTCTTGACCGGGAAATCAGCCGCTTCGAACAGCGCACGGTGGTTTTCCCAGGAAGGATCACTGATATAGACCGTTGCGTTGGGGACCAGGCGCTTGAGGTAATCGGCGCCGATCTTCAGGGCGCCGGTACCGCCGATGGCCTGTGCGGTGATCACGCGCTTGTCGCGCAGTAACTGGGTGTCATGACCGAAGAGCAGGGCTTGTACAGCCTGGTCATAGGCCACCGAGCCTTCGATCGGCTGGTAGCCACGGGCCGGCGGATTCTTCATGCGGGTTTCTTCGGCGGCTCGTACGGCCTTGAGCAGCGGCAGTTTGCCCTCATCATCGTAATAAACGCCCACGCCAAGGTTGACCTTGGTGGCGCGCGTATCGGCATTGAATGCTTCGGTCAGGCCGAGAATCGGGTCGCGCGGTGCGAGCGCGACATCAGCAAAAATCGAGGACATAAAAGCTCCGGAGGGTGCCGGATGGCCGGCATGGAGAAAATGGAGAATGAGGCGTTAAACTGTGCCTTTAGGCACATGACAACCCGAAAATTTTAACATGGTAGATCGTTTTACGTCTGCGGCGAATGAAGCGGTGGTCACCTTTCCGGGTAGCCCGTTCCGCCTGCACCAGCCGTTTCCGCCGGCCGGTGACCAGCCGGCAGCGATTGCCCAGCTGATGGAAGGGCTGGAGGACGGGTTGTCCTACCAGACGCTGCTGGGTGTGACAGGCTCTGGCAAGACCTACACCATGGCCAATGTGATTGCCCGGAGCGGCCGGCCGGCACTGGTCCTGGCCCCGAACAAGACGCTGGCGGCCCAGCTCTATGCCGAGTTCCGGGAGTTCTTCCCGGAAAACGCGGTCGAGTATTTCGTCTCGTATTACGATTACTACCAGCCCGAGGCGTATGTGCCGAGCCGTGATCTCTTCATCGAGAAGGATTCGTCGATCAATGAGCACATCGAGCAGATGCGCCTGTCGGCGACCAAAAGCCTGATCGAACGCACGGATTGCATTATTGTGGCGACGGTGTCGTGTATCTATGGCATCGGTGATCGCGACGAATATCACCAGATGATCATGCATGTGCGCGAAGGCGATAAGGTAGCCCAGCGCGATCTACTCAAGCGGCTGGCCGAGATGCAGTACACCCGTAACGAGATGGACTTCCAGCGTGGCACCTTCCGCGTGCGGGGTGATGTGATCGATGTGTTTCCGGCCGAGCATGCCGAGCATGCCGTTCGAATCGAGCTCTTTGATGACGAGATCGAGCGCATCCAGCTGTTTGATCCGCTGACCGGCCAGATCCGTCAGCGGCTGCCGCGCTTCACGGTGTATCCGTCTAGTCACTACGTGACCCCACGCGCAACGGTGATGCGCGCCATCGAAGGCATCAAGGACGAGCTGAATGTTCAGAAGGCGGCGTTTCTGGCCGAAGCCAAGCTGGTGGAAGCACAACGCATCGAGCAGCGCACCAAGTTCGATATCGAGATGCTGAGCGAGATTGGTTTCTGCAAGGGCATCGAAAACTACTCCCGGCATCTCTCCGGTCGCAAGGCCGGTGAACCGCCGCCGACGCTGATCGACTACCTGCCGGATAACGCGCTGATCTTTATTGATGAATCGCACGTGGCTATTGGTCAGGTGGGTGGCATGTACCGTGGCGACCGCTCGCGCAAGGAGAACCTGGTCAATTACGGTTTCCGCTTGCCCTCGGCGCTGGATAACCGGCCATTGAAGTTTGATGAGTTCGAGCAGCGCATGCGCCAGGCGATTTTTGTGAGCGCGACGCCGGCTGACTACGAGAAGCAGCATGCCGGACAGGTGGTGGAGCAGGTCGTACGCCCGACCGGGCTGGTCGACCCGGTGGTCGAAGTCCGGCCGGCACTATCCCAGGTGGATGATCTGCTGGGCGAGATCCGTAAGCGCGTGGCACTCGATGAGCGGGTGCTGGTGACCACGTTGACCAAACGCATGGCAGAAGACCTGACCGATTACCTGACGGAAAATGGCATCAAGGTGCGCTATCTGCATTCGGATGTGGATACGGTCGAGCGGGTCGAGATCATTCGCGATCTGCGCCTCGGGGTATTTCAGGTGCTGGTGGGGATTAACCTGCTACGCGAGGGGCTGGATAT
>JBFYKG010000107.1:0-3123 GCA_041311015.1 Rhodocyclaceae bacterium
GCGCCGGACTGTTAATCCGTAGGTCCCTGGTTCGAGCCCAGGTCGAGGAGCCAAGATACAAAGCCCCAGAGTCCGTCTCTGGGGCTTTTTCGTTGGTAGATTCGTGGTGCGGTGCGAATAGACCTTAAGGCTTCCTTAAGGCATAGTGTCGCGCAATGCACCAAAAAGAGCTTTCCTACTGCCGTCGACCCGGCCGACATCGTCTTGTTGGCTGTCTGCTCGCGTCTTTGCTCATGGTTGCACCGAACCTCCGGGCGGAGCCCCTCCCGATGGGAATCGGCTATCTGGAAGCAGAAAATCTCGCGCTGCGCCATAACGCCCAGATTCAGAATGCCCAGGCCGTGATCGAAGGGGCGCGTGCCGACATCATCACCGCCGGTGCGCGGCCTAATGCCGTCATGTCGGTCAATGCCACCGGTGTCGATAATTCGCAGTACCAGTATGGCAACAAGCTCAACTCACTCGACACCATCGTCCGCGTCGACCAACCCTTCGAGCGCGGCAATAAACGCGATCTGCGTCTGGCCAAAGCCAACGACCTGAACCAGGCCACCCTGTGGGATCTACAGGAAACGATCCGTCAGGAAAAAATGCGCGTGTTGTCTGCCTGGCTGGATCTGCGCGTAGCGGAGCAGCGCGCCCAGATTAGCGAGGCCAATCTCAGCCATGCCGAGCGGGTCAGCGAAAAAGCCAAACTGCGCTTCAAGACGGGTGATCTCTCGGGTGCTGACCTGGGGCGCATCGAAGCCGATAGCGCACGCCTCATGGCCGAGGCCCAGATGGCGCGTCGCGATCGCTCCCGTGCCAGCGCCCAGCTCGCCAGCCTGCTGGGCAATGAAATGCAGCATCACCTGATGAGTACCCGGGGCGACTGGCCGCCGGCAATGAGCCATCAGGAAGCCGAGAAACTGCTCGATGGCTCGACCGAGAAACGACCCGATGTGCAGGCGGCGCGCGCCCGACTCTCGGCCGCCAAGCAGGCCATTGAACTCGCCCGTGCACAACGCACGCGCGATTTCACGGTGGGTTTGCAATACGAGCGTAACAACCCGACCGTGGTCAACTCGGTCGGCGGCGGTATCGCCATTCCGCTCTTTACCGGTAATGATTTCGAAGGCGATATCCGGCGCAGTATGGCCGAGATGACGCAGGCAGAAATTGCCATGCTGCAGACCGAGCGCAATGCGCGCACCGAATCCAAATTGCTGATCCACGAGCTGGACCAAGCCAATGGCCGGCTACGTAGCCTGCACGAGATCGCCCTGCAGTCGACCCGTCGCACCGACAAAGCCGCCGATGTGGCCTATACCCGGGGCGCCATGAGCACCTTCGAATATCTGGATACCAAGCGCATCGTCCGGCAGGCCGAAGTTGAAGCGGTCACCGCCCGTGCCGAAGCCGCCCGCGCTTCAGGCGCCATCCGTATTCTTGCCGGGCTCACCGAAGCCGTGACGCTGGCCAAACCGGCCCATTACGACTCGCCTGTTGCCCAGCACACCCCAGCCAATCTACCGAACGGTCGCAATGAACTGCCCGACCTCCCCGGAGCTACTGCCAAATGAACCGAGCCCGAAATCGTATCCAGCGTGCCCTGGCCCTTCTCCAGTCCGGTGTGCTCGACATCTGGCATTCAGATGAGGTCTCCGGTCGCCTGAAACGCCTCTGGGAAAAACTCCGTCACCATCCCTACCTCGTGACCTCGGTGGCGTATGTCACCACCAACTTCCCGATTTGGAAGGCGCGCTACCACGAATCGCGCGAGTTCAAAGACCGCGTCTGGTACACCGGCATCTTTGGCATATTCCTCGTGATGGTCCTGTACTTCTCGATGGGCGAAGGACCAGAAATCCCGATGTTCAGGGTCAAGGAAGACGAGATCCATTTCAAGAAGGGGGCGCCGCAGCTGGCCTTCATCCGGGCCGAACCGGTCACCGAAACCCTGCTGCCGGTGGGCGCCCCGATCCCCGCACGCGTTGCGATGGATGATTCACGCACCACGCCGGTTCACCCGTCACTCAGTGGTCGTGTGGTGCAACAGCATGCGCAACTTGGCGACCGTGTCGAGGCCGGTGATCCGCTCGTGACCATCGACTCACCGGACTACGGTACGGCTTTAACTGACTGGCACAAGGCAGACGCCGATGCCAAGCGCAAGAAAGCCCACTATCAGCGTGCCAAAGAATTGTTAGCCGGCGAAGCCATCGCCCGTCGAGATTACGAAGTCGCCGAGGCCGACTCGAAGATTGCCGACGCGGAAGCCAAGCGGGCCTACCTGCGTATCAGCAACCTCGTTCCCTATGGCCAACCTGCCCCGGATTCCGAACGGCTAACCCTGCGCGCGCCGGTGAGCGGCGTGGTGGCACATATTAATGTCAACCCGGGACGAGAGGTACGGTCAGATCATCCGGAGCCGGTGGCTATCGTCTCTGATCTCTCGCACGTCTGGGTGGTTGTGGATGCACCAGAGCAGAGCGCTGCCGATGTCCATGTCGGCGACACCATGCTGGTCACATTCGACAACCTACCTGGCCAGGTCTTCAAGGCCGATGTCACGCGGATCTCACCGCTGCTCGACCCCAAAATGCGTCGTGTGCAGATCCGTGCAGAAATCGACAATCCGGATATGAAGTTAAAACCGGAAATGTTTGGCCGCGCCCAGCTCTCAGACCCGGATGCCCCGATGTCGATCCGCATTCCGATTTCAGCCCTGATCACCCATGGCATCTACAACACCGTATTTGTAGAGACCGAGCCCGGTGTCTTCCGCCGTCAGCGTGTTGAGGTCGCCTATCAGGACAACCAGTGGCTCTGGCTGAAACCCGGTTCGGATATCAAACCTGGTGATCATGTCGTCACCATCGGTGCCCTGCTCCTCTCTTCCGAACTTAGCCAGAGCGCCAAATAATGCTGCGTCAGCTCATCAACTTCGCAGTCAACCAGCGGGCCTTTATCCTGCTGGCGTTTGCGATCATGAGCATTGTCGGCATCCGCGCCTTACGCGATCTGCCGATTGAGGCCTTCCCGGACGTGCAGGATGTCCAGGTTCAGGTGATCACCCAGGTACCGGGCAAGGCACCCGAGGAAGTCGAACGTAACGTCACGTTGCCCATTGAACGTGAGATG
>JBFYKG010000039.1:0-12592 GCA_041311015.1 Rhodocyclaceae bacterium
TGGCGCTTGAATGCGTGGCCGCGCTTGATGCTGCCGCTGCCACGAACGCGGAAACGCTTGGCGGCGCCGCTCTTCGTCTTCATCTTGGGCATGTTTATGCTCCTTTATGTCATGTCATCAGGTGACTTCCGACGGAAGTTCTTGTTGACCCGATGCCACTTGTAATGACCCGGCTGCTCGCGCAACCCGATCAATCCTGCTGAAACCGCAACTGCTGATTAGGCAGCGGCCGTTTCCGACTGCTCTTCTTTCGCCTTCGGCTTGGCGCTTGCTGTGGCCTTCTTGACCGGCGCAATCACCATCACCATCTGGCGACCTTCCATCTTCGGCATCTGCTCGACCGAGCCGATGTCTTCGAGATCCGCTTTGACACGTTCCAGCTGTCGCATCCCGAACTCCTGATGCGACAGTTCACGACCCCGGAAGCGCAGGGTCACTTTGACCTTGTCTCCCTCGCCCAAGAAACGCACCATGTTGCGCATCTTGATCTGGTAATCGTTTTCGTCGGTACCGGGACGTAGCTTGATTTCCTTGACCTGAACCTGCTTCTGTTTCAGCTTGGCTTCGTGCTGGCGCTTGGCTTCCTGGTACTTGAACTTGCCGAAATCCATGATTCGGCAAACCGGCGGTTCAGCCGTCGGTGCAATTTCTACCAGATCCAGTTCGGCTTCATCAGCCTGCGCGAGCGCATCGCGAATGGAAACCACACCCAGCTGTTCGCCTTCGGGGCCAAGCAGGCGGACCTGCGGCGCGGTGATTTCCTCATTGAGGCGGTTCGACTTCGGAAGAGCTATGACCTGTACTCCTAATTCATTAAAAAAACGAACCGCGCTTACCGGTAGGCGGCAACGTCTGCTTTCAGACGTTCGATCAGTTCTGAAACAGGCATCTGCCCCAGATCCTGACCCCCACGGGTACGCACGGCCACGAGACCGGCTTCTTTTTCCTTGTCGCCAACGACAAGTTGGTAAGGCAGCCGGTTAACGCTATGTTCCCGAATTTTATAGGTAATTTTCTCATTACGCAAATCGGCCTCGGCACGGAAACCCGCGGCATGTAGCTGATTGACCACATCCTGGGCGTAATCGGCCTGTTTTTCCGAGATATTGAGCACCACGGCCTGCACCGGCGACAGCCAGATGGGCAGCGCGCCCGAGTGGTTTTCGATCAGAATCCCGATAAACCGCTCCAGCGAGCCCAGAATCGCCCGGTGCAGCATCACCGGCACCTTGCGGGTATTGTCCTCAGCAACATACTCGGCGCCCAGACGGCCCGGCATCGAAAAATCGACCTGCATCGTGCCGCACTGCCACGAACGACCGATGGCGTCCTTGATGTGGAATTCGATCTTCGGGCCATAGAAGGCGCCCTCACCCGGCAATTCGGTCCATTCCAGGCCCGAAGCACGCAAACCGGCCCGTAGCGCCTCTTCGGCTTTGTCCCAGATCTCGTCGGAACCCACACGGCCTTCGGGGCGCAGCGCGAGCTTGACGGCCACTTCGTGGAAACCGAAGTCGGCATAGACCTGCTTGACTAGGGCGTTGAAGGCCGTCACTTCGGCTTCGATCTGGTCTTCGGTACAGAAAACGTGGCCGTCATCCTGCACGAAACCGCGTACGCGCATCAGGCCATGCAGCGCGCCCGACGATTCATTCCGGTGACAGGAGCCAAACTCGCCGTAGCGCAGCGGTAGATCACGATAGGAGCGCAGCCCCGCGTTATAGACCTGCACGTGCCCCGGGCAGTTCATCGGCTTGAGCGCGTAATGACGCTTTTCCGACTCGGTCGTGAACATGTTCTCGTGGTAGTGATCCCAGTGACCGGATTTCTCCCAGAGGGAGCGATCCAGAATCTGCGGGCAACGCACTTCCTGATAACCGTTATCGCGATACACGCGGCGCATGTATTGCTCGACTTCCTGCCAGACCGCCCAGCCCTTGGGGTGCCAGAACACCAGGCCGGGTGCTTCGTCCTGCATGTGGAACAGATCCAGCGCGCGGCCCAGACGGCGGTGATCGCGTTTCTCGGCTTCTTCCAGCATCAACAGGTAACCGTCGAGATCCTCCTTCTTGGCCCAGGCCGTGCCGTACACACGCTGCAGCTGCTCGTTCTTGGGGTCACCGCGCCAGTAGGCACCGGCGATCTTCATCAGCTTGAAATGCTTGAGCTTACCCGTCGACGGCACGTGCGGGCCGCGGCACAGGTCAATGAAATCGCCTTCACGATACAGAGAGACTTCCTGATCCTGCGGAATCGCAGCAATCAACTCGGCCTTATAACGCTCGCCCTGCCCTTCAAAGAATTTGACGGCATCGTCACGCGACCAGACTTCACGCGTCACCGGGATATCTTTTTTGGCCAGCTCGGCCATGCGCTTTTCGATCGCCAGCAGGTCTTCGGGTGTAAACGGCCGCGAATAAGCGAAGTCGTAGTAGAAGCCGTTATCAACCGTCGGGCCAATAGTGACCTGGGCTTCCGGATACAACTCTTTGACCGCATAGGCCAGCAGGTGGGCCGTTGAGTGACGGATCAGCTCCAGACCTTCCGGGTCTTTATCGGTGATGATGGCAAGCGGCGAATCCGTTTCGATCAGGTAACTGGTATCGACCAGCTTATCTCCAACTTGACCGCCCAGGGCGGCACGGGCCAGGCCGGCACCAATACTGGCCGCAACCTCCAGCACCGTCACGGGCTGGGGATAATCTCGCTGGGAACCATCAGGAAGCGTAATAACGGGCATCTTGAGCTCGCATTCGTAAACAAACGGTACGACAAAAACACAAAAGCCAGAGCAGGTGGCCGAGGTCGCGAGGATTGCGAAATGCGGCGAATCTGACTCTGGCTTGAGGGCTGAATTCGTTGGTAGGCGCGATTGGACTCGAACCAACGACCCCCACCATGTCAAGGTGGTGCTCTAACCAGCTGAGCTACGCGCCTACTGCAGGAGCGGGATTCTAACCAAAGAGTTGCTGCTTTGCAACCTTTGGCCTCGACACCCCAGACAGCTTCAACCGGGCACCTGACCAACCAGCCAGGCTTTACACAGCGCTAGGGCCAACCAGACTACAACCAACAAAGCCAGCAACAGGCTTTCCCTTGCCCCGGCGCCGCCACGAGGCCATATCCTTGCCACCAGGGCTCTGGGCGGCCTGAGGATCAGGTCAAACAGATTCAGGATGGTGTTCTGGTCTGCCCGCCGACCCGCCAGCAGCCAGAGGACTGTGCGCCCCACCCACACCCAGAACAACAGCTCGATAAGTGCCCGCAGCGCCACCACCAGAAACAGCACGGCACTGCCCATTACTGTTCTTCCACACCGAACTCGCGGTCCAGCCGGTTCATCCACAGGGCGTAGGCGGCAATCAATAAGGGGTAGATTAGCAATACCCCCTGCGCACTGAGGAAGTAACCCAGCGGCAACCCCAGGAATGACCACTGGTTCAACCACTGCGAGAAATAGCTCGTGACAAAGGTGACCACAAACCAGATCAGCAGCAGGATAAGGGTAATCGCCATGGTCTTACGCCAGTACCGGCGCTGCTGTCGACGGATCTCAGGCATGACGCCGGCCCTCCCCCGCGCCTTCGGACGGCATCTCCCGGTTGTATAGAATCCGGGGGTAACGCAGGCGCTCGATAAACTGCAGGCTTTCGCCTGAAGGGGGCTTGGTCAAAAGGCTCACGATCAGATTGGCCACAAACCCGGCCGGCACACCGAACACGCCGGCCGCCGCGGCTTCAATGCCAAACCACGGGTCCATGCCGATGCCGTACCAGCCCAGCCAGGGAATGCTGTCAAAGCGAACACGCACGATGTAATACAGCGTCACGGCCAATCCGGTCACCATGCCGGCAATCGCCCCCTGCCGATTGGCGCGCGGCCAGAAGACCCCTAGCACCAGCGCTGGAAAGAGCCCGGCACCCGCCAGCGAGAACGCCCACGCCACCATATCCACCAGGGATGCCGGGCGTTGCACAGCAACCGCGGCCGCCAGGATCGCCACCGCCACCATGATCGATTTAGACACAATCAGCCGCCAGGAGGACGAGGCATCCGGCCGTAGCATCTTGAAGTAAATGTCATGGGATAGTGCCGATGTAATGGAGAGCAGTAACCCCTCGGCCGTACTGAGTGCCGCAGCCAGGCCGCCGGCGGCCACCATGCCGGAAATCACATAAGGCAAGCCCGCAATTTCTGGCGTGGCCAGCACGATGACATCCGGACTGATCGAGATTTCAGACCACTGCACCAGATAATCGTGGTTGATGTCGTCAATCGAAATCAACCCGAGTCGCATCCATGCCGTCACCCAGGAAGGTAGGGAGCCAACCGGCACATCGACCAGATTCTGCAGCACTTCCAGCTTCACGAAGATGGCATAGGCAGGCGCCAGCAGATAAACCAGCACCACAAAGAACAACGACCAGAACACCGAGCGACGCGCCTGACTCACGCTGGCGATACTGTAATAACGCATCAGCAGGTGAGGCAGCGAGGCCGTGCCGATGGTGAGACAAAAGATCAGCGCCAGAAAATTCGCCCGGCTACTGGCCCCTTCGGGCAAGGCAAATGCCTGCAGATCATCGACCGGGGGCATCGCCCGCTCGCGGGCATCCTTCATCTCGTTACGCCACTCGGCATGGGCATCGCGTGGGTTTGCCGGCATCGCACGGCGCTCACGCTCAAGATTGACGATATCGCGTAGCGGCGCGTCGGTGACCTTCATCCGTTCAATACGTGCCGAAATCTCGCGTCGTTCGACATCCAGCGATTCGGGCAGATTGGCGATCCGGGCTTCGAGCGTTTTAGCGCGCTCCGCATAGAGCTGGCGAACCGCCACTTCTTCGGGCCGATTGAAGACCTCATGCTCCAGCGTCACCAGCCGTTCCATGGTCTTGGCGTAAAGCACCGGCGGTGCCGGCACCCCCGTCTGGTCAAAGGCCAGAATCGTAATCGGGGTCACGTAGGCAATAAGCAGAATCACATACTGTGCCGCCTGCGCATGCATCAAGGCCCGCATGCCGCCCAGGAAGGAACAGACCAGCACACCAGCCAGCCCCAGATAGACGCCGATCTCGAACTGCATGGTGATGAAGCGGCTGGTGATCAGACCCACGCCGTAGACCTGGGCAATCACATAGATCAGCGAGGCAATCATCACCGCCAACGCGCTTAGCAGGCGAATGGTGTGGCCCCCATAACGCGCCACCAGAAAATCGGGCAGCGTGTACTGCCCGAACTTACGCAGGTAGGGTGCCAGCAACAGAGCCAGCAGCACATAGCCGCCGGTCCAACCGATCACGAAGGCCAGGCCCTGATAGCCTGATTGATAGAGCGCGCCAGCCAACCCGATAAACGACGCCGCTGAAAGCCAGTCGGTACCCGCCGACATCCCCGCATACAGCGCGGGGACACGCCGACCGGCCACAAAGTATTCGGCGACATCCGACGTGCGCGTGAAGAGTCCAACCAGCGCAAACACGAGCAGCGTCAGAAAGAGAAATATATAACCAATCCAGCGTTGATCCAGGCCCTGCCGCTCGAGCCAACCAAGCACCAGCACCGTACCCACGAATCCGATGGCAAATAGCGTCACAAACAGCGCAGGGCCATAGGCCCCGAGCAGCAGACGCAACCTGGACATGCGTCAGATCCTGTAGGCGAGTTTGAGCCGATGCTGCAAGCGTTTGGCTTGCTTGAGGCCTTCGCGCAGTACCGCTTCGTCGTAGGTACTAAGTTCTTCCGGGTGCAGATGGTTATCCGGCTTGGTGCCGGCCAAAATCGCCAGATGCTGATGATTCAGTCGCAGGCGTTGCAACTCTGACATGGCCTGCAGGGTTGCCGAGACATCGAGCGCCGACATCCCCGCCTTCTCACCGGCCTCAAGAAACCGTGTACGGGTGCTGGCTGATTTAACACCGTGCGCCAATCCGAAAATCCGTGCTGCATCGACAAAGATACGGATACCGTACTTCTTGATATCGACAAACTTTTCCTTGCCTTCTTTTTCCATCACCACGTCACCGGTAAAACCGATCGGCGGCTCGGCAGCCAGGGCATTGGTCGCCATCAGACGCAAAAATGTTTCGGCTGAAGGTGCCCAGCGCGCCAGCATCTCGCGCAGTGGCTTCACCATCTCCAGATCGCCGTACAGCGGTCGTACATCAAAAAAGATCGAAGCATTAAGCAGGGCCGATGGCTCTGGCTTGTGGATCCAGTCAAAAAACAGCGTCTTCCATTCGTCTTCCGAACGACACCAGGCCGGGTTACCCGCCATGATGTCGCCAGTGCAGAGCGTAAAGCCACAGTCGGCAAGCCGCTGGTTGACGGTTTTGGCAAAGGGCAGAAAGACCTCGCGCAACAAATCGGCTTCGCGTTCATCGGAGGCAGAAAAAATCAGGCCATTATCCTGATCGGTGACCAAGGTCTGTTCGTGGCGGCCTTCCGAGCCGAGACTGATCCAGCACCAGTTGGCAGCAGGCAACCGCGCTTCTTCTGCGGTGATCGCAACCACGCGTGCCGCCAGCGCATCATTTAGCCACGAGATCCCGTAAGTCGCCAGCGCACCCGTCAATCCGTCATCGAGAAACGATTCGTCAATACGCTGCGCTTCCTCAGCCAGCGCCAGCAGCCCGGCCATGTCCCGTGTTGCCTCGATTTTTACTGCCAGGTCTTGCGCACGATTCACCGCAAAGGTGTGGTCACCGAAATTCATATCAATACTTCACTTGAGCAAAATAGGTTTTCTGGGAGGCTTCAATCGCCTGGCCCAACGTCGTGATCCCTTGCTCGGCCAGGGCCGGCAGTAGCCGCAGGAACACCTTGGCGGTCGCTGTGGCATCGGCCAGCGCATTGTGGCGCTGGTCCATGTCGATCCCCAGGCGCTGCATGATCGCTTCCAGACTGTGACTCTGCTGGTTCGGGTGAGCCACGGCAGAGAGCAACAAGGTATCGAGTACCGGATGCTCGAAACGGATACCAAGCGGTGCCTCTTTCAGCTCAAGGAAGCGCATATCAAAGGCCACGTTATGCCCGACCAGCACCGTATCACTACAGAAATCGCGGAACGCAGGCAAGACCAGATCAATCGTTGGCTGGCCCAGCAGCATGCTGTCGGTAATGCCGTGGATGGCAATACTGGCCGCCTTAAGTGGCACACGCGGGTCTACCAGTTGATCGAAGTTCTCCTGCTGCAGCAACCGGCCGTTGAGAATACGCACCGCGCCAAACTGGATAATCTCATCGCCATTGGCAGGCTCCAGCCCGGTCGTTTCCGTATCAAAAACGGTATAGGCCAGATCGGCCAGCGGCCGGCTCAGGTCCACTTCGCCCAGCGGACGGTCGAACAGGTCGAAGTCGTAATACTCCGGCCGGTTGTCATCATCGCGGGTCGAAAGCTCGATCTGCTCCTGAGGTTTGGCACGCGGGATCAACAACCGTAGCGATGCCTGATTGGCCGCACGTTGGCGTTGATACCAGACCTCGCCGCCATGACGATCGAGCACCTCGCGCAGCGTGGGCGGGTTGACACCGTGATCCAGACGCATCGGTTCGATTTCCCAGGAGAGTACCGTCTCGGTAGACATCGCCAACCCAAGCCACATCAGATCCATGTGCACAAAGCGGTCGTCCGAACCCAGGCTCAGGGTAAACGCACGCACTTCTCCAGCCTCCTGGATTTTTGCAGCCAGGAAGGTCAGCGCCGTAACCAGGGCAAAACTATCGGCCCGCACCCACAACGATTCATTGCTCTGCCTATCCACCGAAACGGGCAGATGCAAACGCTGATCAATCCGGCGGGCTGCAGCATCCAGTATGTCGGCCGCCAGCATATCGTCGAGCGGCCAGTGCTGGCGCAGCGAATCGGCCAGCGTTTTGAGGGTGTCATCCAGGCGATGGCTCATCCGGGTCACTTCGGACGAAAGCACTTGGATAAAGCGGTCACGATCCTCGGCCGACATATCCGGGTTGTCTGCCAGCATTTCAACCGCGGCTCGTAGGGTGCCGAGCGATGCACGACTGCCTTCGGTGAGGTCACCCAGTGCGGCATCCCGACGTGCATCCTGTTCCAGCGTCTTGGTAATGTTTTCGATCAGCAGGATATAGCCAGAAATGATCTGCTGTCCTTCGCTCTCACGGAGCACTGGTGCGATCTGCACACGGATCAGCTGGCCGTTGTCCGTCGTCGTTACAAAATTAGCAATCGCGTGGCGGTTACCGCGTTCGTGCTGGATTCGGATGCTTTCTCGCGCATACTCGACCTGGCTGGCTTGCAGAATCGAATTGATCGACCGACCGAGACCAATCAACGCGCCGCTCGATACCGAGGTTGGCCCCTTGGCCAGCGATTCAAACATGAAGCGTGCGCGGTTGTTGTACAACAGAATCCGGCCATCAAGGTTACTCACAACAACCGCCTGCGCCAACTCCGACATCAGCGCGGCCAGGCGGTTCTTTTCTTCTTCGACGTTAGCCTTGGCCCTGGCGACCTGCGCTTCAACATCATCAATATACGCATCACGCTGGGTCGCCAGATCATTGATGGCACGCACCAGCTCTCGCAGTTCGGGCGGGCCCTCTTCGGTAATGCGGAACGAGCGGTTAGAGCCGAGCATTAGCCGCAGTTCTTCCACCATGGCGGCCATACCGGTTACATACCGGTTGAACAGGCGGCGGACGATCGCCAGACCCAGGAAGAAACCGGTGGCGGTCAGAATCCCGCCCAGCGGCACCTGAGGCAACAGGTGCTCGACCAGCACCTCGCGCATACCCGGCGAGGCACCCAGCCAGATTAGTACGGTGGTGAGCAGGAACGGGCCCGTCATCAGCATGCCGAGTATGACGACAGCCAGAACGAACCGCCACTTAGCCTTGAGATCGCGTAAGAACATCTTGCCTACCTATGAACAACTCTTCACATTATGCGCCTGGCATTAACGCTGGCATAGCTCAGGCAAGCACGTCACGAATCTTGACGACCAGATCCTTGGTGGAAAAAGGCTTCAGCATATAGGCATCGGCGCCCAGCGCCAGGCCTTTGGCCTGCTCAGTATCCCGCCCCTTGGCAGTCAGCATAATGATGCGCAGATTGGCAAAGGCCGGGTCGGCGCGCAGGATCTCACAGACTTCAAAGCCTGATTTTTTAGGCATCATCACATCCAGCAAGACCAGATCCGGCATAAAACTCCGGATCTTTTCCAACGCGGCATCGCCATCACCGGCAGTATCGATCTGGAACCCTTCTTTCTTGAGCAGAAACTCCAGCGACATCACGATATTGGGTTCATCATCGACAATCAGAATTTTATGCGTCATGGTGTGCTCCTCGGATTTCAATCTTGTGCCAGGGGAATGGTGAAATAGAAAGTTGAACCGGCGTTATCCCCAGTGCGGCTCTCGACCCAGAGTTTGCCGCCAAAGTGTTCGACAATTTCGCGGCTGATTGGCAGCCCGAGGCCGGTACCCTGGGGTTTGTCCGTCATGGTGTTACCGCCCTGACGGAATCGTTCGAAAATAATGCTCTGGTACTCCAGCGGAATACCTGGCCCATTGTCGTGCACGGCAACCGTGGCGAACCCATCGCCGGTTTTAAGCGTCACCGTCACCAGCCCCGCTTCGGTGGGCACAAATTTCACCGCATTGGAGAGCAGGTTGATAAAGACCTGTTTGGTTCGATCGCGATCCACGTTAACTTGCACAGCAGCATCGCCAGCCGGCAGATCGAGAAGGAACTCGGCACCGCGTTCGCGGAACAAGCCGGCCATTGATTCGGCGGTGTCGCTCAGCAGATCCCGCAGATCCAGTGTTTCTAATTCCCATTCGACGCGGCCCGACTCCAGCTTGGCAAAATCCAGAATCTGATTGATCAGGCGCGTCAGGCGTTCGGCCTCGCCCACAATAATCCCCAGAAAACGCGTACGATCCTCGGCGGCCATTTCCGGGTCGTCATGCAGCATCTCGGAGAACGCACGGATCGATGTCAGTGGCGTCCGCAACTCGTGGGTCACCGTCGACATGAAGTCATCCTTCAGGCGATCTAGCTCCAGCAGCTTGTCATTCGCTTCGCGCAGATCGCGGGTAGCAGCTTCCAGCTCGGCCGATTTGCGCTCCAGCTCGCGAGAATGGGCACGCACCTGTGAGGCTTCGTCCAGAATATTGAGCACTTCATCGAGGCCCAGCTCTTCCTCCTGCACAACGGAGCTCACCATCACGTGCGCACTCGCCGAGCCGATTGCACCGGCCAGCTGGGTTTCAGAGAACATCACGAACTCGGCATCGGCCTGTAAATTGGCCACCTTGCCGAGCCCTCGGCTAACGGCGTAGCGTTGCAGGCGGCTTTGCGCCTGCTTCGGCCCCAGAAAACGCTTGAGCAATTCAATCAGTGCATCGGCCGATGCCGTACCCCGCCAGATCTTGGTAGTGAGGCCGGCGCTACTACTGATATTGACGAACTGGTTGGCGGTAGCAACCTCGCCCGGGTCCTGCCGCGTCATGATCGATACCGCAAAATAGGCACCGACGTTGAAGAACATGCTCCAGAACAAGGTATGGGCAATCGGGTCCAGCGAGGTCAGGCCAAAGAGGCCGTGCGCTGCCAACAGCGTGACACCGAAAGGCCCTTCGGTAATAAAGCCACTATCGATCCAGCCGGACCGGGCGAAGGATGGGAGCAGCGCGGTGTACAACCAAATCCCAAAGCCCATCAGCAAACCAGCCAACGCCCCCTTGCGATTCCCCTCTTTCCAGTACATACCGCCCAGTAGAGCCGGTGCAAACTGTGCCACCGCAAGGAACGAGATCAGGCCAATCGATACCAGCGCATAAGCCTCGCCCGCACCGCGGAAATACAGATACCCCAACAACAGTAGGAAAACGATCGTACAGCGGCGGATCAGCATGATCAGCCCGCTCAGATTTTTGCGGCGGGAAAACTCGGAATCATTACGCAGCAGGAAGGGCACCACCAGATCGTTGGAGACCATCGTGGCTAGCGCAATGGTTTCCACGATCACCATGCCGGTGGCCGCCGACAGGCCACCTAGAAAGGCCAGCAACGCCATCGCCGAATTCCCTTGCGCCAGCGGCAGCGTCAGCACCAGGGTATCGGCTACAAAAGGGGTGCCGTCGTAGTGCAACATCCCGGCCAACGCAATCGGCATCACAAACAGGTTGATCAGCAGCAGATAGAGCGGAAAGAGCCAGACCGCCCGGCGTATATGGTTTTCGTCCACATTTTCCACCACCGTAATCTGGAACTGCCGTGGCAGCATGAGAATCGCCAGACCGGATAACACCGTCAGCGAGAACCAATTCGTGTAGCTCATCGAATCAGGCTGCAGCAGATTCGCAATCTTGGGCATTACCTCAGCACGCGAGAAGATATCGGCGAAACCATCATTGAGGAACCAGACGACATAAACGCCAACAGCCATAAAGGCCACCAGCTTGAATAACGATTCAAAAGCCACGGCCAGCACCATGCCCTCGTGACGCTCGGTGACATCGAGGTGCCGAGTACCGAACACGATGGTAAAGGCGGCAAGAATGATCGCAATAATCGCGGTGGAATCCGGCATGAAGGCCAGCGCTTCCAGAGCATCCGGAATCAGCGCTTCGGCATCATCGGGAAACAGAATCCGCAGGCTGTACGAAATGGCTTTGAGCTGAAGCGCTATGTAGGGAATGATGCCGATCACGGCAATCACCGTCACCAGCCCTGCCAGCAGCGGGCTCTTGCCATAACGGGCCGAGATAAAGTCGGCAATCGAGGTCAGACGCAAGGTCTTGCTGATGCGGATCATCTTGAGGATGACCGCCGCAAACAGGAACATGATCGTCGGGCCGAGGTAGATCGTCAGAAAACTGAAGCCCCCGGTCGTAGCGCGGCCCACGCTCCCGTAAAACGTCCACGACGTACAGTACACCGCAATGCCCAGCGCATAGACTGTGGCGCTCATCACCGAACGACCGGCATCGGCACGCCGATCGCCAAATCGGGCAATCGCAAAAAGCACGCCCAGATAGATAAAGGTGAGCAGCCCTACCAGCCAGTCGGCAATCATGACTCGGCCTTCTCAGCGCTCACCGTGGAACGTACTACCCCACGGCGACGGGGCTCTGCCGCCACCCGGGCCAGCAAGATGATCAATAGCCAGGCGCCAAACAGGCCTACGTACAGCGCCGGAACAGAAAAAAGGTGCCCACGAAATAACGACAGGATCGGATAGTTGAATGCCAGCACCGCCAGCGAGCCCACAATGGCAAGCTTGGGCACACTCTTCTGCATCCCTTTGGGCATCATCCGCTCCTATTACAAAACTGCTTAAAGTGAAAAACCGGCGCAGTCGCCTACGCCGGTTTCTCTGTCAACCATCGGCCGATTCTTAACGATCGGCTCGAGTGCCCGGTTTTCACCGGTGTCGCGTCCACCCTCCTCTGAATGTTCGCGACAGGCACACCCCAGCGCAATGCTGCGGTGTGCCGGCGTCCTCTTAGCCCTTGAGCTGGTCGAGGATATGCGGGTTTTCCAGCGTCGAGGTATCTTGCGTAACTTCTTCGCCCTTAGCCAGCGAGCGGAGCAGACGGCGCATGA
>JBFYKG010000108.1:0-3094 GCA_041311015.1 Rhodocyclaceae bacterium
ACGAAACCGCCCCGAGCGCTGCCCCACCCGCCCGCAATAGCTGCGGCGACTGCACCGTCTGCTGCACCGTAATGAAGGTCCGGGAACTCAACAAGGGTGCCAATACCCCCTGCGTTCACTGCACGGCCGGCACAGGCTGCAACATCTATAACGCGCGTCCCGAATCCTGCCGCGTCTATGAATGCCTCTGGTTCCGCTCGCAAGCCTTCGACAAACCCCTGCCCGCCCACATCCGGCCCGACCGCTGCAACGTCGTCATCGGCACGGTCAATAACGGCAACGAGGCCATTCTCTATGTAGACCCCACCCATCGGGATGCCTGGCGCGAGCCCGCGTTTAGCGATGCGCTCGGCCTTTTCTGCAGCCGCGGCATCCCGGTGTACGTGAGCTGCAACGACCAGATCACCCGCGTCTTCTGATCGCGCCCTCGCCATGAACCGACCCTTTCGACTTCAACATCTGATTCTGGCCGCACTGGTCCTGATGCTCGTGGCTTGCGCCACGCGGCCCATCAATGGACGTATTGATCATCCCAACGTCAGCGGGAGTGAATTTTTCAGCGCCTCGGTTGCCGAAAAAACGATGGTCGTAATGGCCTTTTCCGGTGGCGGCACCCGGGCCGCCGCTTTCTCTTATGGCGCGCTCGAGGCCCTGAAAGAAACCACCATCCAGAAGAAAGACGGCAGCACCAAACGCCTCCTCGACTACGTGGATGCCATCAGTAGCGTCTCGGGAGGCAGCTTTACCGCGCTGGCCTACCGACTTTATGGTGATCAGTTGTTCGAGATCTACGAACAGGACTTCCTCAAACGGGATATCCAGGGCCAGTTGTTCAGCACGGGGCTCAACCCGACGAACTGGGGCAACCTGATGTCCTATAGCTGGTGGCGTTCTGAAATGGCGGCCGATCTTTATGATCAGGTGCTCTTCAAAGGCGCCACCTTTGCCGATCTCGCCAAAACCAAGGGGCCGCTGATCATCCCCTCGTCCACCGATCTGCAAACGGGCACGCGCATCCTCTTCACCAAGGAAGACTTCGACTTCATGTGTGCCGACCTCGATAGTTTCCGTGTCGCACGGGCTGCATCGGCCTCGTCCTCCGTTCCGATTCTACTGGCGCCGCTCACACTCAATAACTACGCGGGCACCTGTGGGTACACCTACCCCAACTGGCTCTCACAGTTCAAGGACACACCCAGTCGACCGCGCGCCGTATCGAGAGCTCTGGCGCGACAGAAGGAGCTGGAACGGCTCGATAGCAAGAACAGTCCCTATCTGCATCTGGCTGATGGCGCCCTCTCCGATAACCTCGGATTGCGCAGCGTCATCGACGCTATGAATGCATTAGAAGCCCACCGCGACGCGGGCGGCACCAATCGGCTGGATGGTGTCGAGAACATCGTCATCATTGTGGTGAACTCGCTCACCGAACCCACGCTCAACTGGAACCGTCAGGAACAGGGCCCGGGCTTCCTGGCGCAAGCGGTGCAATCCTTCGGCGTCTCTGTCGACCACAACTCCGAAGCACAGCTCACCGAAATCCAGGACATTGCCAACAACTGGGCGCAAGCCGACCAGATCAAAGCCACCCGGGAGTTCAAGCGGCTGATGAAAAACCACCCGAATATGGACGCTGCCACGGCCATCGACCGGACCCCCGCGGCAAAAATTTCTCTGGTGTATGTTGCCTTTTCAGAACTGCCCGACCCGGATGAACGTGACTATCTGAACAATCTGCCCACCACCTTTACGCTCACCTCCGAGCAGGTCGATCGACTCAGAAGCGCAGCTAAACAGATCCTTTCGAACTCCGAGTCATTCAATACGGTGGTTCAGAATCTGAACAAGCAGTAAAAAGCCACCCGAAGGTGGCTTTCTGTTCTTGCCGATCAGCGCGGTTACTTGCCGGCCATACCTGCCGACACACGCACGGCGGTCGTGACCCAGTCAATCGCCAGCTTCTGGAAGGCTTCGGTCGAGCTCGATTCCATACGGAAGGTTTCGCCCGACATCACGTACACGCCCTGACCCCAGACCTTGCCAGTCACGCTGTCGCGCAGCTTGGCCTCAACCACCAGAGACGGTGTCTTGGAATCCACACCCGCAGCCTTCTGGGCAGCAAACAGCACGGCCGAAATGGGCACCACGTTCCAGGGCTTGAAGCTATCGCCTTCAACCACGGCACCGGTCAGCGCCACGCTCAAACGGCCAATGCCCGGGCCGGGCTTCGCCACCACGTTAAAGCGCTTCGACGCACGATCCTTCAGTTCTTTGTCGATAATCATCCGGGTCTGGTAAATCGTCTCGTCGGTCAGACCCTTCTGGCCCGAATCCTTGAGCGCCGTCTGATACAGCACCACCGGGTCAATCATCACGCCCTTGACCTGGCTCTTGTCAAAATCCGGGCTGACGTAACGGTAGAGCTTCACGCCCGGCTGATCAATCGGGATTTCTTCCAGGCGGTTATATTCGGCCGATGTCAGAAAGCCCGACTTCTGCGATTGCGTGAGACCACCGCCACCACAACCCACCAACCCGACTATCGCGGCACCGGTGGCCAGATAGGCCAGGGCCTTCACAATCGGACGATTCTTTTTAGCTACGTGTGACATCGTGATCTCCTGAAAAGTTGGGGACTGCAATGCCGTGGAGTGTACCTTAACCTGCACAAAGAAAAAGCCACCCGGTCGGGTGGCTTTCGGTATTACTGGTGGCCAGTCTCGGAATCGAACCAAGGACACGCGGATTTTCAATCCGCTGCTCTACCAACTGAGCTAACTGGCCGCACATCCGAACCAGACGATTCGGATGCGAAAAAGCATTAACGCTTCGAGAACTGCTTACGGCGACGGGCGCTGTGCAGACCGACCTTCTTACGTTCGACTTCACGGGCATCGCGAGTCACGAAGCCGGCGTTCGACAGGGCCGACTTGAGTTCGGCGTCGTACTGGATCAGGGCGCGGGTGATGCCGTGGCGCACGGCGCCGGCTTGACCCGACTCACCACCGCCGGTGACGTTGACGTTGATGTCGAAGGTGTTGACGTGCTCAACCAGTTCCAGCGGTTGACGGACGACCATGCGGCCGGTTTCACG
>JBFYKG010000109.1:0-3077 GCA_041311015.1 Rhodocyclaceae bacterium
GGCAGCGCGTCCGGGGTGCCCGGTACGCCATCCACCAGAAATTCGGTGATCAGAACCGTCATCTTATCACCGCAGACCCCAATCGCCTTGGAACCGACCCGGTAAAGCCCGGGATTCAGATCCAAGGAAGTATCCAGCCGGCGGGCCGCATTGATTGTCATTCGGTGGGTGCCCCGGGGTGTGGTCAGGTCCGTAAAGGCACCGGGATAGGGCGGCGCGACGGCACGAATCAGGTTATAGACCTGGGCGGCGGGCTGGTTCCAGTGGATACGCCCATCTTCGGGCTTGCGCCCACCAAAGTAGCTACCCTGGCTCAGATCGTTCGGGTGTCGTGGCACCTCGCCCTTGAGCAGCTTCGGAAGCACCCCCCTGAGCGTGGCGGCGGCAGCAGCAGTGACGTTGGCGAAGACTTCCCCGGCTGTTTCATCCGGGCCGATGGCCACGGCTTGCTGGGCGACAATATCGCCGGCATCCGGCTTTTCAGCCATCACATGCAGGGTCGCGCCGGTTTCGGTTTCGCCATGAAGGACGGCCCAGTTAATCGGCACACGGCCGCGGTACTTGGGTAACAGCGATCCATGCATATTGAGCGGCGCAATGCCGGCAAGATCGAGCACCGACATGGGGATCATCTGCCGGTAATAGAACGAGAAGATGTAATCAGGATGGATGGCGGCGATTCGTGCCTGCACATCCGGGTCGCTGGCCGAATCGGGGGTGATGACCGGGATACCGGCCTTGCGGGCGACCTCGGCGACGCTACTGAACCAGATCCGTTCGTTGGGGTCATCGGTATGGGTGATGACGAGCTGGACATCGACGCCGCCTTCAAGCAGCGTCTGCAGGCAGCGGGAGCCGACCTCGTGATAGGCGAAGACAACCGCACGCATGGCGGGGTGACCCGACTCAGCCACGCGGATCCTGTTCCAGAACCGCCTGAATCACAAAGCGAGGGCGGCCGCGTACCTGTTCGTAGATGCGGCCGACGTATTCACCGAGTAAGCCGACGCCAAAGAGCAGCACGCCGATCAGGGCAAAGATCAGGGCGAACAGCGTGAATACGCCTTCGACTTCGGCGCCGAATACAAAGCGGCGCACCAGTAGCAGGAAGAACAGCGCCGTCGAGCCCAGCGCCAGCAGCACGCCGATCAGCGAGAAGGCCTGCAGTGGCATGGTGGAGAAACCGGTGACCAGGTCGAAGTTAAGGCGGATGAGGCTATACAACGAGTACTTGGACTCACCGGCAAAACGTTCTTCGTGCTTGACCTCGATCTCGATCGGGCGGGTGGCAAAGGTGTAGGCCAGTGCGGGAATGAAGGTACGACCTTCCTCGCATTGGTTCAGCATCTGCACCACATGGCGGCTGTAGCCGCGCAGCATGCAACCCTGATCGGTCATGGTGATGCGCGTGATCTTTTCACGCAGGTTGTTCATGGCGCGCGAGGCATGACGGCGGAACCAGGTGTCCTGACGGTTCTGACGGATGGTGCCGACGTAGTCGTAGCCTTCGCGGAGTTTGGCAAGCAGGTTGCCGATTTCCTCTGGCGGGTTCTGCAGATCAGCGTCCAGCGTAATGACCGACTGGCCACGTGCCTGCGAGAAGCCGGCCATGATCGCCATATGCTGGCCATAGTTGCCGTTGAACAAAACCACGCGGGTCACATCCGGGCGCTTGCGGTATTGATCCGACAGAATCAGCGGCGAGCGGTCACGGCTGCCATCATTAATGAAGATCACTTCATATCGGGTATGCAGCGCATCGAGTGCCGGGTAAAGGCGATCAAAGAGCGTCTGTAGCCCGGCTTCTTCGTTATAGACCGGGATGATGACGCTCAGTTCCGGGGGTTCCACAGCCGGGTTGCCGGCCGGAGTATCAAGCGGCAGACCGTTCTGCGTTTGGGGGTCCAGAATCTGTTCAGTCATTTCAGATGGTTCTCCAGAACGTGGGCTACGGCAGCAACGATGCGATCGACGTCGTTTTCGGTGAGCGTCGGGAATAGGGGCAGGGTCATAATGCCACGGCCAATGCGTTCGGCCACCGGGAACATGCCTTCGCTAAAGCCGCGCTCCTGATAGAGGGTAAACAGGTGAATCGGTGGGTAATGCAGCCCAATGCCAATGCCCAGCGCCTTGAGGTCGGCCATGATGCCAGCCCGATCAGTGTCCAGTCGTTCCAGCGGCAGAACCACCTGGAACATGTGCCAGTTGCTGTGACTAAAGTCGGCGACCGGGAGTTCCAGGCCCTGTTCGGCCACGCGGGTTTTGGCGAAGCCATCAAAGTAGCGTTGCGCTAGCCGGGCCCGCTGATTCTGGAACTCGCCCAGATGCGCCAGCTGGTGCAGACCGATGGCGGCATTCACATCAGTGAGATTGAACTTGCCGCCAAGTACGTCGACATCCATGCCGTCGAGGCCGGTGCGGGTGACGCCCTGCAGGCGATACTTTTCGGCCAGTCGTGCCTCGTCGGCGTTATTGCAGACCAGGCAGCCGCCTTCAATGGTGGTCAGGTTCTTGTTGGCCTGGAAGCTGAAGCTGATCAGGTCGCCCATGGCGCCAATGCGGGTGCCGTGCCACGACGAGCCCAGCGCCTGGGCCGCGTCTTCGATAACGCGCAGCTTGTGACGGCTGGCGATCTCGTAGAGTTTGACCATATCTACCGGCAGGCCGGCCAGATAGACCGGCATGATGGCTCTGGTATTGGGGCCGATGGCGGCTTCGACCTGATTCAGGTCGATGTTGCGGGTTACCGGGTCGATATCGACAAAGACCGGTGTTGCCCCGACGGTGAGAATCACATTGCTGGTGGCTACCCAAGAGATCGGGGTGGTGATGACTTCATCGCCGGGGCCGATACCGGCAAGGCGCAAGGCCACTTCCATGGTGGCGGTGCCGTTTGAGAAGGTACGTACCGGGCGGCCGCCGAAGAAGCCGGAAAGCTCGGCTTCGAACTGCTGTACCTTCGGGCCCGAGGTAATCCAGCCCGAGCGCAGCACATCGCCCACACTGGCGATGGTAGCTTCGTCAATCGTCGGACGGGTGAACGGGATCGGGGGGTCGAACGGCGTCAGCTTATTCAT
>JBFYKG010000040.1:0-12359 GCA_041311015.1 Rhodocyclaceae bacterium
TCGATGATGTCGGCACCAGCCGCCAGATACTGCTCGTGAATCCCCTGGATGATGTCCGGGCGGGTGAGCAGCAGCAGATCGTTATTGCCCTTCAGATCGTGCGCGTGATTGGCGAAACGCTCGCCCCGGAAATCGGCTTCAGTCAGGCTGTGCTTCTGAATCATGGTGCCCATGGCGCCATCGAGCACGAGGACGCGCTCGCTGAGGTGGGACAGAATCTCTTCGGTGCGATCAGCCTGAGGCTGGGGCTTGGGGTGCAGTGCAGTCATGGCCACGTCTTCTTGAAAAACAAACCCGCCGGTCAGCGGGGCTGCAGCGGCGGGTGTGTGGTTCCCATCGCTTTAGCAGTATTTGGTAGCGCGCCCGCAAGCTGAGGAGCTCAAATCGGCGCGTGGCAAGGATGCCAAGCCCAAACGATACGGGTCAGACCGGTTTGCGTCAAGTAAATCAAGGGGTTGGAGCGCCAAAAAAGCTTATGGTTAAAATGCGCCTCTATGGCACGTACCTGGTATCTGGTTCAGAGCAAACCCCGTAATGAAGCGCGGGCGCTGGAGAATCTTGTGCGTCAGGGGTATGAGACTTATTTACCGCTGATTGAGGTCGAGCGACTGCAACGTGGCAAGTTGCTCAAAAAAATGGAACCGCTCTTTCCCCGTTATCTCTTTCTGCATCTGGAAGAGGGTAATGACAACTGGGGTCCGATCCGCTCAACGCTGGGCGTGGCTGGCATGGTGCGCTTTGGTCAGACCTACGCGGCGGTGCCGGATCCGGTGATTGAGGCGATCCGTGAGCGGACGCAGGAAATTCGGGAAACCCTGTTTGCGGCAGGCGATGGCGTACAGATTGTCGCCGGCCCGCTGGTTGGGCTGGAAGGCGTGTTCGAGATTGCCGATGGCGAGCAACGCAGTTTTGTGCTGCTGGAGTTCATGCAGAAACAGCAGCGGGTTTCGGTTTCGACAGCGGATTTGCGCGCAGCTGCGTATTAGGGTCTGGGGTCGCCTGACTTAGCGGGTCGATTTGGCCAGAAAATCCCGCGCCAGTTTGACCCAGTAGCTGATGCCGATGGCGGTAATGTCGTCGTTAAAGTCGTAATGCGGGTTATGGAGCGTGCAGCCGCCCTCGCCCGGCCCGTTGCCCAGCCACACATAACAGCCCGGCTTTTCCAGCAGCATGTAGGCAAAGTCTTCGGCACCCATCGACGGCAACTCGTTTTTGATGACGCGGTCTGCCCCCAGGAGCTGGGTAGCCACGTGCTGGCAGAAGTGCGCCTCGTCCACGCTGTTAACCGTCGGCGGGTAACGGCTTTCGAATCGCACCTCGATCTGTGCACCGAAGGTGGCGGCGATGCCCGTACAGATTTCCTGAATCCGGGTTTCGACCAACTGTTGAATGTCCGGCTTGAAGGTGCGGATCGTGCCGCGTAGAACAGCATCTTCGGGAATCACATTCCAGGCGTCGCCCGCGTGGAACTGAGTTACTGACACTACGGCCGCTTCGCAGGGGTGCAGGTTGCGCGAGACCACACTCTGCAAAGCCTGAACGACTGCCGTACCCACGAGAATGGTATCGACCCCCTGATGCGGCATGGCAGCGTGGCAGCCATGGCCGCGGACCAGGATTTCCAGGCCGCAAGTGCCGGCCATGACGGGGCCGGGCATGATGGCCATCTGGCCAACGGGCAGGCCGGGCCAGTTGTGGAGCCCGAAAACGGCTTCGACCGGGAATTGATCAAACAGACCTTGCTCGATCATGACGCGGGCGCCGCCCTCACCCTCCTCGGCCGGCTGGAAGATCAGCACGACGGTGCCCTCAAAATCCCGATGCTCAGAAAGATAACGTGCCGCCCCGAGCAGCATGGCGGTGTGACCATCGTGCCCACAGGCATGCATTTTGCCGGCATGTCGGGAGCGGTGCGGGAACTCGTTGAGCTCCGGCATCGGTAGCGCGTCCATATCGGCACGCAGTCCGATCATGCGTTCGCTCTGTCCCTGGGATCCCTTGATGACGCCGATCACACCGGTACCACCCAGCCCGCGGTGTACTTCAACCCCGTAGCTTTCAAGTGCACTGGCGACCACGTCGGCGGTCCGGCTTTCCTGAAAGGCCAGCTCGGGGTGGGCGTGAATATCGCGACGGATCGCGGTGATGTCAGCCAGGAAAGGCAGGTCGAGCAATTTCATGGGGCACCTGAGGCAGGACCTTTGTGTAAAGGTTTCGTCACCATTATGGCGCATTCCCCAGCTATACTGAAACCACTATGGAACTTGTCGTCATCAGTGGCCTTTCCGGCTCCGGTAAATCGATTGCTCTCGCGGTGCTCGAGGACGCGGGGTATTACTGTGTCGACAATCTGCCGGCCGATATGTTGCCGGTGTTGGTGGGGCATCTGCGACAGGATGGGTATACCCGCATCGGCGTTGCGGTGGATGTACGCAGCGGCCCCTCGCTGGAGGCGCTCCCCAAGGCCCTGGAAAACCTGCGGCGCGACGCCCGGGTCAGTGTGCTTTTTCTGGATGCCGATGACGAGACCCTGATCCAGCGTTTTTCAGAAACGCGTCGGGCGCACCCGCTGACCAGCGAGACGATGACCCTGGGCGAGGCGCTACGTCATGAACGCAAGCTTCTGGAGCCGGTCGCCGAAATGGGGCACCGCCTTGATAGCAGCCACCTGAAGCCGGCCGTCTTGCGTGCCTGGATTCGTGATTTTCTTAAGGTCGACAGTCAGGATGGCCTGACGCTGGTTTTCGAGTCCTTCGGGTTCAAGCACGGCGTGCCTCGGGATGCCGATCTGATGTTTGATGTGCGCTGCCTGCCTAACCCGCATTACGACCCGGTGTTGCGCCCACTGACGGGGAAAGACGCACCGGTCGCCGCATTTCTGGAAGCGCAACCGGATGCGATTGCGCTACGAGATGATATTGCCCGGTTTGTGAAGTCCTGGTTGCCTAAGTATGGCCACGATAACCGTTCCTATCTGACGGTGGCCATTGGATGTACCGGTGGTCAGCATCGTTCGGTCTGGATGACCGAATGGCTGGCCACGCAATTTGCCGACCGGCCGGATGTGCTGGTACGTCACCGTGAACTGGTTCCGCAAGTTCAACCTCAGGAAACTGCTGCGCCCCGGTGATGTGGGCATCCTGCTGGCCGGTGTTGCCGGCTGGCTGGTGCTCACTGCAGTGCTCTGGCAATCGGGCCCTGCCCACGAGGCGCAGGTTCGGCGAGACGGTGTTTTAGTTGCGGCGTATCCGCTCGGCGATACACGCACGGTGACGGTGCATGGCGCACTGGGACCGACCGTAATCCGTATCGAATCGGGCCGGGCCCGCGTCGTGAGTGATCCGGGTCCGCGACAGTATTGTGTCAGGCAGGGTTGGCTGAGCCGGCCGGGTGAAATGGCTTTGTGTGCGCCCAATCATGTGAGTCTCACGCTGACCGGTGGGCAACCGGCCTATGAGTCAATGGCCTACTGAGATGCGGGTACTCACGCTGACGCCGGATGACCACCGCATTGCGCGCTTAACGGCCGCTGCGATTGCTATCGCCCTGGTGGAGTCGGCCGTCCCGAGCCCGTTACCTGGCGTCAAACCAGGTCTGGCCAACATCATTACGTTGCTGGTGCTGTTGCGCTACGATTGGGCAACAGCGGCCTGGGTGACGCTTTTGCGTGTCTTTGCGGTCAGCCTGCTGGTCGGCCAGTTTCTGGCGCCGGGCTTTGTGCTCTCCCTGGCTGGTGCCACGGCCTCTCTTGCGGTGCTTTGTCTGGTACGACCGCTGGTGCAGCGTATGCCGGGCTGGTTCGGTCCGGTTACCCTGTCGATATTGGCGGCCATTGCCCATATGCTCGCACAGTTGCTGATCGTGCGGTTCTGGCTGGTGCCCAGCCCCGGTGTCTGGGTGCTGGCGCCGGTGTTTATGGGTGCCGCGCTCCTGTTTGGCACCTTGAATGGCCTGATCGTCGCCTGGCTGCTTTCGGGCGCTAGAGCGTCTGATCCCGTACCGCAATGAGCAATTTTCGCCAGGGTGTAGGCAGCGCCAGCTCTTCGGCCTCGGCCAGCGGGTAAGCCTCGAGCTCGCGATGCCGGTTTAGCGCCACGGGCGCAGTGCGGACGCGAAAGCATTCAACCTCGGCCTGCAGTTCAAAGTGCGTGAACTTGTGACGCACCCGGGTACCCGGTAACGCAACGGCATGGGTGGGTAGTGTCACGCTGTCGGCATCCGGCAGGCTGAGCAGGCCGCCCCAGATACCGCAGGCCTGGCGGCGCTCCAGCCAGACATGATCTTCATCCAGGATGAGCCAGACGCGGGCGCTCCGGATTGGCAAGGCACTTCGTGCCTTGCGGTGGGGCAGCTCGCTCACACGGTCGGTTTGAAACGCTGTACAGAAAGCAGCCATCGGGCAGTCCCCGCACTGCGGCTTATTGCGTGTGCAGCAGGTAGCCCCCAGATCCATCAGTCCCTGGGTATAGCGCTCGATCGACTTTTTAGGAAGCAGCGTTTCGGCAAGGGCCCACAGGGATTTGTCGACTGCGGTGATCGTGGGCACACCTTCGATACCGAAGACGCGACAGAATACGCGTTTGACATTGCCATCCAGAATCGCGGCCTGTTGGCCAAAGGCAAATACGGCAATGGCCGCGGCCGTCGATCGGCCAATGCCGGGCAGCGTTGCCAGGGTTGCGGCATCTTTCGGGAACTGTCCCCCGTGGTTTGAAACGACGGCGCGTGCGCAGGCGTGCAGGTTGCGGGCACGCGCGTAGTAGCCCAGACCGGCCCAGCGGGTCAGCACGTCTTCCAGCGGTGCGGCTGCGAGCGCCTGCACGGTGGGGAAGTCTTCCAGAAACCGGGCGTAATAGGGGATGACGGTTTGCACCTGGGTCTGCTGCAGCATGATTTCTGACAACCAGACGCGGTAGGGATCGGTAGTTTTTTGCCAGGGCAGGTCGTGACGGCCATGCTTTTTTTGCCAGCGGACAAGGGCTGGCGAAAACTGATCAAGCGCGTCGGTAGGGGTGTGGCCGGAGGACATGGTCAGACAAGGCGGAAGTGCGCCATTGTGAACGGTATAATCAGCGCCCATCGTATCCTATGCGTGCTGGTCACGCACCTTGAGCCGTCGGCAACATGATTGAGAATCCGGAACCCTTTCCCTTTGAGCAGGCAGACCCAAGCGGTGATGCCGAGCAGGATTTGCGGCTGGCGCTGGGGCGTTTTCCGACAGGTGTGGCGGTCGTGACGGCGCTGGATGCCAATGGCGTGGCGATCGGCCTGACCGTCAGCTCTTTCAACACGGTCTCACTGGCACCCCCGCTGGTCGTCTGGAGCCTGCAGCTGACTTCACGTCATTTGCCCACCTTCGATACGACGTCCACCTACGCCATCAACGTGCTCTCTGCGGCGCAAACGGAGGTTTCCAATCTGTTTGCTTCGTCACTCGACCGGTCTTTTGATGCCGTACCCTGGGCACCGGGATTAAACGGTGTGCCCCTGCTGGCAGGGTGTTGCGCGTGGTTTGAGGTCGATAATTTCCAGCAGCTCGATGGTGGCGATCATCGCCTGTATCTGGGCAAGGTCCGACGCTTCGCGGCAGATCCGGTACCCGGGCCCTTGGTGTTTCATGATGGCGATTACCGGATCCTGCAGAAGGGTTGATGCATGACGCACCGGAAGCCGCGGTTGTTTCTGGTGCTCGGAGATCAGCTTCACCCGGATCCCCACCCCCTGCTTTCGGATGTGCGCGCGCATGATTATGTGCTGATGGTTGAGGCCGTTGAAGAGGCCACGCATGTCTGGAGCCATAAAGCCAGAATCGTTTTATTCCTGTCGGCAATGCGGCATTTTGCCGAGCGCTGGAAATCGCGCTGTCGCTTGAGCTATTTACAGATCGGTCAGCACGACGCTAAAACCATTCCGGAGGCAATTGCCCAGCAGGTTGCCCGGCATCCGGAGATTGAACAACTCTGCCTGATCGAGCCGGGGGATGCCCGCCTGTCCGAGCGTATTCTGGCGGTGTGCGATGGCCTCGGGCTGCGCGCCGACCAGATGCCAGATCCGCATTTTCTTTGCAGTCGAGAGGATTTCGAGACATGGGCCTCTCAGGGTAAGTCGCGCACCGATGCGGCGCATGGCCTGAGAATGGAGTTTTTCTATCGCTGGATGCGTCGCCGGACCGGTGCGCTGATGCAGGATGATCAGCCGGTCGGCGGCCAGTGGAATTTTGATGCGGAGAACCGGTCCGGTTTCGGCGCGGGTGGGCCGCCGCCTGTGCCGCCGCCTGTGCGCTTTATGCCGGATGCCATCACGCAGGAAACCATGGCCGATGTAGAACGGTATTTTCCCGATCATCCCGGATCCGTAGCGTGCTTTGCCTGGCCGGTCACCGAACAGCAGGCGCGTGCTGCGCTCGACGATTTTATCGAACACCGTTTGCCGTCTTTCGGGCAGTGGCAGGATGCGATGTGGCAGGGCGAGCCCTTTCTCTGGCATTCACTGCTTTCAGCCGCGATGAATCTCAAGCTGCTGGATCCGCGCGATGTCATCGCAGCGGCTGAAGCGGCGTTGTTAGCAGGCGCTGCCCCCCTGCCCGCCGTGGAAGGATTTATCCGTCAGGTGCTGGGCTGGCGTGAATTTGTACGGGGAATTTACTGGCGACACGCCACCGCCTGGCCAACGAGCAACGCGCTCACGGCAACCTGCCCGTTGCCGGCCTGGTACTGGAGCGGTGAGACCAACGCGGCCTGTCTGCATGCGGCTATTACGCAAACCTTGCGCTATGGGTATGCGCACCACATACAGCGCCTGATGGTGACGGGCAATTTTGCGCTGCTTGCCGGACTGGCGCCACGCGAGGTGGCTGACTGGTACCTGGCGGTGTATGTCGATGCGGTGGCCTGGGTCGAAGAGCCCAACACACTGGGCATGGCCCTGTTTGCGTTGGGCGGGCGTATGACCAGCAAGCCCTACATTGCCTCAGGTGCGTACATCAAGCGCATGAGCAACCATTGCAAGGGGTGTGCCTATAAGCCCGAGTTACGCACCGGGCCAAAAGCCTGCCCGTTCACAACGCTCTACTGGGATTTTCTGATGCGACACGAAACCCGGTTTCGCAGCAATCCGCGTATGGCGATGGCTTATAAAAATCTGGATCGCATGGATCCAGAGGAGCGCTCGGCAATCCGGGCGTGGGCTCAGGTTCGTCTGGATAGTATGGAAACGCTCTAGTGGGCGCTTGCAGCAGGCGCGTCTGCACGGTTGACCACATCGATCATGGGCGCAATATCAAACCCCTGGGCAGATGCCGATTGCTTGAGTCGTGAGACGATCGTGGCATCCAGTTGGGGTGTTCTCGACAGTATCCACAGATATCCCCGGCTTGGCGCGCCGATCATGACCCAGCCATAGTTAGGATCCAGGTCCATGATCCAGTAGTCGCCCCAGACCACGGGCAGCCAGGCTAGCCAGTCCGGCGCAAAACGTACGCGTAATTGACCCGGATAGCGGGCATCGGGCACCTCGGCAATGCCTCGCGCGCTGATCTGGCCATCGGCGGTTCGGCAGCTGTTAAGCACATCGATATGACCATCACTTCTGACGGTGTAGTTGGCAGTGATGTTGTCGATACACTTGCGCTCGAACCACATGGGCAGACGGGATATTTCGAACCAGCGCCCACTGTAGCGCTCGAGATCGACCGCTTGTACGGTCGGGAGCGGTTGGCTCGGCTCGGCCTGAGAGCGCATGGGTGCCAATGCCAGTGGAATGAACAGTAGCGTTATCAGAAATTGACGGTAGCGAAGCAGACTGAGACCCATGTTAAATATCCCTACTCGAAATCCGGTTGACTTAAGCTTGCGGTAATACGCCTTTGGCAAAATCCACGCAACAGATAAGGAGATGATTATGCATCGACCATGGTTTTTTCGCCCGCGTTGTTTTGCCATCACGTTGCTGATGCTCGGCGCCACGGGTATGGCGCAAGCCGAAACACCTCAGTCTTTTCTTGAAGAATACCGCCAAGCCGCCAAAGCCCAGAACCCGGGATTCAAGGGGTTTTCAGCGAGCGCCGGCGAGAGCTTCTACAAAAACAAGCATGGCGGTGACTGGAGTTGCGCCAGTTGCCATACCGATAATCCCGGGGCAACGGGAAAGCATGCGGTGACCGGTAAAATCATTCAGCCGATCTCACCCAATGCCAACCCAGAGCGGTTTAGTGATGCGGCCAAGGTGAACAAGTGGTTTAAACGGAACTGTAACGATGTGCTCAAGCGGGAGTGCACAGCTGAAGAAAAAGGGAATGTTCTGACCTACCTGCTGACGGTGAAATCATGAACGCGCCACTCGGGGTGAAACATGCCTTCAGAGCGGTCGGGTGGCTGATGGGGTTGGCCTGCGTTTCAACCGGGACCCTTGCGCACGCCGGCAGCCATCAATACGGCCCCTACCCGGCCAGCTATGCCGAAGAATGTGGCAGTTGCCATGTGCCCTATCCACCGCAGCGGATGACAGCATCGGGATGGGAAACGCAGATGCGCTCCCTGAAACAGCACTACGGTACGGATGCCAGCGTAGATGCAGTGACGAACCAGACAATTACAGCCTATCTGTTGGCACACGCATCGCCTAAAGATAAAAGTGCGCCCACCGAACCCACGGCCCGTATGACGAAAACACGGTGGTTTATCAAGGAGCACGGCAACTCACCGCCCAAAGGCCTGAGCTTTAGCAATTGTTCAGGCTGCCACACGCAGGCCGAGCGGGGCGATTTTGATGAGCGGACCTTAAAGACACCTGCCGGGTGGCGCCATGGCGATTGAACCCATGGATCTGCCGGAAGCATTAAAGGAGGGTGAGGCAGCACCCCGGTCCCGCATTCTGGTCTGGGATATCCCGACCCGTTTGTTTCACTGGTCGCTGGTGCTCTGTTTCATCGTTGCCTATCTGACCAGTGAATCGGAGCGCTTGCAGCTATGGCATGTCACGGCCGGCTATCTGTTTGGTGCGCTGCTGCTGTTCCGGTTGGTCTGGGGCGTTCTTGGCACACGCTACGCTCGATTCAGCAATTTTGTGCGTAGACCCGGTGCGGTCGTCGCTTACCTGGGCAGCTTGCTGACGCGACATCCACAACATTATGTTGGCCACAATCCGGCAGGGGCCTGGGCGATTCTGGGGATGGTGGGGTTGGGCATGCTAGCTGTGCTGACCGGCTGGGCCAGTTTCAGCGATTACGGCGACTGGTTCGGTGAACTGCACGAGGGCATGGTGAATGTGTTGCTGCTGATTATTGCGGTTCATGTGGGAGGCGTGATGGTGTCGAGTTTGCTCCATCGCGAGAATCTGGTCCGTAGTATGGTCAACGGCTACAAGCTCGGCAACGCATCGGAGAGCATCCGTTATCCACAATGGATCGTAGGCTTACTGTTGCTACTCGGATTAGGCCTCTTTCTATGGGCGCTCCTGACTAGCCGGCTACCGCTATTGCTGCCATAGCGACGCGCTTGGGGCATACTGACTGCTATTAATGGCCAGACCAAGGGGGTGCTGTGCGTATTCTGATTGTCGAAGATGACCCGATGCTGGGCGAAGGCCTGCAGGCTGGGTTGCGTCAGGCGGGCTTTCAGCCCGAATGGGTAAAAGACGGTGAAGCCGCCTGGCAGATTCTGCGTCACGAACCTTTTAGCGCCGTCGTGCTTGATCTGGGATTGCCCAAGCTGGACGGGCTTGAGGTGCTGAAGCGCTTGCGTTCGGAAGGCCAGAAGTTACCAGTGCTTGTGCTGACCGCGCGCGATACGGCGGATGATGTGATTTCCGGCCTTGATTCGGGTGCCGATGACTACATGATCAAGCCCTGTGACCTAGGTGAACTGGCGGCCCGCTTGCGGGCGCTGGTGCGCCGCGCGGCCGGTGCGGCAGCACCGATCATGCAGATCGGTCTGCTGACGCTGGATCCCGCGTCGCGTGAGGTGCGCTACGACGGGCGGGAGGTGGAGTTGTCGCCGCGTGAATTCGACCTGCTCCATGAGCTCATGCTCAATGCCGGCAAGGTGCTGACCCGGGCGCAGCTTGAGTCCAAAATCTATCCCTGGGGCGAAGAAGTCGAATCGAATGCGCTCGAAGTCCACGTGCATCACCTGCGGCGCAAAACCAGTAGCGACATTATCAAGACCGTGCGCGGTGTCGGTTACCTGATTCCCCGATGATGGTTGGTTTCCGACGTTCCAAAGCGTCCGGCAGTATGCAGCTGCAGCTGCTGGCCTGGACGCTGACCTTCGTCGGTGCCGTATGGCTGGTCTTGAGCGTTGTTGCCTGGCGCGAGGCCGAGTCCGAAGCGGAAGAACTATTCGATGCCCACCTGGCGCAGACGGCCGCCCTGCTGGTGGTGCTGAGCAGCGAAGAGTCGGGCGATCTGCCCGAAGAGCTACCATCACACCGATACGCGCGCAAGGTCGCGTTCCAGATCTGGTCTGACAAAGGCAAACTGCTGGCACGGTCAACGACGGCGCCGCGTGAACAGCTCACGGATCAGAGCAAGGGTTTTTCGGATCGCCGGATCGATGGGCGCCACTGGCGCATCTACAGCAAACAGGATGAGCGCCACCACCATCGTATTCTGGTGGCCGAAACCTACGAGGCCAGAAATGCCGTGGGCAAAGAGCTGGCCAAGCATCTGCTGACGCCGCTGATTTTTGCCCTACCCACATTAGCGGTTGGCCTCATTCTGCTGATGCGCTCGCGCTTCCGGCCCCTGCAGCGCCTGGCCAGTTCGATCGGGCAGCGCTCTCCGGACCGGCTCGACCCGATCACGCTGGAGGCGGTACCGCGCGAAGTGCAGCCAATTATCGAGCAGATCAACCGGCTCATGCAGCGGGTATCGGATTCCATTGAACAGGAGCGTCGCTTTACGGCCGATGCCGCGCACGAAATTCGCACGCCGCTGGCGGCGATTCGAACCTATGCCCAGGTGGCTGAAGCCGCCACCGAGTCCGGAGAGCAAAAGCGGGCGCTGGCCTCCGTGATTCAGGCCACAGACCGTGCCACGCATTTACTAGGCCAGCTTTTGACCATGGCCCGGCTGGATAACGATGCGCTAACCAATCAGTTTGTGGCCTGTGATTTGCGCAAGATTGCCGTGGGCGTGATTGCCGACATTACGCCTCATGCACTGGAAAGCGATGTGGAATGCATGCTTGATGAAGGCGTGCCTGCCTGGGTAAGGGGTGAGCCAGCATTGTTAACAGTGCTGCTACGTAACCTGATTGACAATGCCATCCGCTACTCGCCGCGTGGCACCTTTGTCGCCGTCACCATTAAACGGGTCGAGGGGCGTGTGAAGCTGACGGTGAGCGACCAGGGGCCCGGCATACCGGAGGCCGAGCGCGAGCGTGTGTTGTCGCGTTTCACGCGGTTAGCCGGTAATGCGGCGCCGGGTTCGGGATTGGGGCTGTCGATTGCGCTCCGGATTGCCCAGATTCATGGTGCAACGCTTAGCCTACAGGATGGACCGGGTGAGTACGGTCTCAGCGCCTGTGTGGCGTTCCCTGAGGTCGCTGCCCCAGGGGATGCTGCATTGCCCGGAACTCAGGGTGCGTAAGTGCGAATCCGTTGGAATAGATTGACCAGGGCCACCGCGCCGAGCATCAGAATCATCGAACCGACGATATCGCCCGCCGCCATCGCGGCCCAGAGCCGGAAGCTTTCTGCGATGCCGGGGTCAACATAAGACGATTCGATCCCGCGTGCCTGAAAAATTACTTGATGCAATGTGGCTGATAGCAAACCCTGCGTGAATACAATGATTAGCACATCGCCAAAAGACAACTCGTTCAGGTCGGAGCCAATGCGTCGCCACCAGCAGACCAGAAACATCATCAGGTATGCCGAGAAGGCGGATATGGCACAGATCAAGCCGATGTGGAGGTAATCGAGCGTGGCGATATGCCCCATGTATTCGGTAGTCGACAAAAGACAGCCTGCAAACACACCGACGGCACCACGAAAACCAAAAATCAGCACGGCCAGTGTGCGGATGCCCGCTGGCAGAAACACCACTGAAACCCCAAGCGCGTAATCCAGAAAGCCCAGTTGCAGTTGCAGCAGCCACATCACATACCAGCCAAAGAACCCGAAGAGATAGGGTGTCAGGCGGGCGTTGACGAGTCGTTCGATGGCACTTGTTGGGTTTGATAGCATCTTCAGTGGTATGGCTAAGTCAAAATCTTTGCGTAAGCTTAGGATGATTTTGGCATAATTCTGATCATGGAATGGATCATCCAACGCATTTGCCCACGTGAAAGTTCGGTGTATCTCCTAAAACCGGAGTGTGGGGCGCTGCGCCAGATTTCGGTGCCCGGTGCCGAAGACGC
>JBFYKG010000110.1:0-3054 GCA_041311015.1 Rhodocyclaceae bacterium
AACCGTATCACCAAGCCGACCTGTCACGTTTTCGTGACCGTGGGCAACTAAGGAATCGCTATGGGACAGAAAATTCACCCAACTGGCTTCCGCCTCAGCGTTACCCGTGACTGGAACTCGCGCTGGTATGCCAACGATAAGGATTTCGCAGGCATGCTGGCCGAGGACAACAAAGTCCGCGTCTACCTGAAGAAGAAGCTCGCTCACGCCTCTGTGGGCAAGGTTCTGATCGAGCGTCCTGCCAAGAACGCCCGTGTCACCATTTTCTCGGCACGCCCGGGTGTGGTCATCGGCAAGAAAGGCGAAGAAATCGATCAGCTGCGCGCAGATCTGCAAAAGATCATGGGCGTGCCGGTCCACGTGTCGATCGAAGAAATCCGCAAGCCGGAAACCGATGCCCAGCTGATCGCCGACTCGATCGCGCAGCAGCTGGAAAAGCGCATCATGTTCCGTCGTGCCATGAAGCGTGCCATGCAGAACGCCATGCGTCTGGGTGCCCAGGGCATCAAGATCATGAGCTCGGGCCGTCTGAACGGTGCTGAAATTGCCCGTACCGAATGGTACCGCGAAGGCCGTGTGCCCCTGCACACCCTGCGCGCCAACATCGACTACGCCACCTCGGAAGCCATGACGACCTACGGTCTGATCGGTATCAAGGTGTGGGTCTATAAGGGCGAGCATCTGGCACCGGGCGAACAGCCTGCTGTGGTTGAAGAACCAAAGCGTGCGCCGCGTCGCCCGCGTGGTGATGATGAAGGTAAGTCGGACAAGAAGCCGGCGACCAAGCGTGTTAGAAAGGCAGGTGCGTAATGCTGCAACCCGCACGTCGTAAATACCGTAAGGAACAGAAAGGCCGTAACACCGGCCTGGCGACCCGCGGTGCATCCGTTGCTTTCGGCGAATTTGGCCTGAAGTCGACCGATCGCGGCCGCCTCACGGCACGCCAGATCGAAGCGGCCCGTCGCGCCATGACCCGTCACATCAAGCGGGGCGGTCGCATCTGGATCCGTGTGTTCCCGGACAAACCGATCTCCAAGAAGCCTGCCGAAGTCCGTATGGGTAACGGTAAGGGTAACCCGGAGTACTACGTTGCCGAGATCCAGCCGGGTAAAGTTCTGTACGAAATGGATGGCGTTAATGAAGCGCTGGCTCGCGAAGCGTTCAAGCTGGCTGCTGCCAAGCTGCCGCTGCGCACCGTCTTCGTGACGCGTCACCTGGGGTAAGACATGAAAGCTATCGAACTCAAAAGCAAATCGAACGACGAGCTCAAGCAGGAACTGCTCGATCTGCTGAAGGCCCAGTTCTCGCTGCGTATGCAGAAGGGCACCCAGCAGCTGAGCAACACCAGCCAGCTCGGCAAGGTCCGCCGCGACATCGCACGTGTGCGCACCATTCTCCGTGAAAGGGTCTGATCATGACTGATAAGACTGGTATGAACCGGACCCTCGTGGGTCGTGTGGTGAGCGACAAGATGCAGGAGACGGCCACCGTGCTCGTCGAGCGTCGCGTCAAGCACCCGATGTACGGCAAGGTCATCACGCGCTCGAAGAAATATCATGCGCATAACGCCAATAACGATGCCAAGACGGGTGATCTCGTCCAGATCGTTGAATGTCGTCCGATGTCCCGCACCAAGACCTGGCAGATCGCCAAGCTTCTGGAGCGCGCCGAAGTCGTCTAAGTAGTCCTCGGGGCAGGCCTTTTGGTTTTGCCTCTTGCATTGGCAGGATTGTACTGATACAATCCTGCCTCTTTCGTCGATTCCTTGCATTGCACAATGGGCAGTGCGCGGGTCGGCAAGTGTTGAAACCCAAGACTGACCGTGCGCCATTGCTGGTAGCGGTACAAGTTGGAGTTAATGATGATTCAGATGCAGTCGATGCTGGACGTCGCCGATAACACCGGTGCGCGTTCTGTAATGTGTATCAAAGTGCTGGGCGGCTCAAAGCGCCGTTATGCCGGCATTGGCGACATCATCAAGGTGTCGATCAAGGATGCTGCGCCCCGTGGCCGCGTGAAGAAGGGTGACGTCTACAACGCCGTCGTCGTTCGTACCGCCAAGGGCGTTCGTCGCGCCGATGGTTCGCTGGTGAAGTTCGATGGCAACGCCGCCGTCCTGCTGAACAACAAGCTGGAACCGATCGGTACCCGTATCTTCGGCCCGGTAACCCGGGAGCTGCGCTCGGAGCGCTTCATGAAGATCGTTTCGCTTGCTCCTGAAGTGCTGTAAGGAGGCGCCAGATGGAAAAGATTCGTAAAGGCGACGAAGTTATCGTCACCACCGGTAAGGACAAGGGCCGTCGCGGCACCGTTGTTCTGCGTGTCGACGCTGATCGCGTCGTTGTGGAAGGTATCAACCGCGTCAAGAAGGCTACCAAGCCGAACCCCATGCTGGGTACGGCCGGCGGCCTGGTCGACAAGGATATGCCGATCCAGATCTCCAACGTGGCTCTGTGGAACGCCAAAGCCGGCAAGGGTGACCGTGTCGGCTTCAAGGTGCTCGACGACGGCCGCAAGGTTCGCGTGTTCAAGTCGAACGGCGAACAGGTTGACGCATAAGGGGACCATGATGTCGCGTTTGCAAGATTTCTACAAAAAGACCGTGGCCCCGGCGCTGATGAAAGAGTTCAGCTACAAGTCGGCCATGGAAGTGCCGCGCATCACCAAGATCACCCTGAATATGGGTGTAGGTGAAGCGGTTGCCGACAAGAAAGTGCTGGAGCACGCCGTGTCCGACCTGACCAAAATTGCTGGCCAGAAGCCGGTGGTTACCAAGGCTCGTAAGTCGATCGCCGGCTTCAAGATCCGTGACAACTACCCGCTGGGCTGCATGGTCACCCTGCGTGGTCCGCGCATGTTCGAGTTCCTCGATCGTCTGGTCACCGTGGCCCTGCCGCGTGTGCGTGACTTCCGTGGTATCCAGGCCAAGGGTTTTGATGGCCGTGGCAACTACAACATGGGTGTCAAAGAGCAGATCATTTTCCCGGAAATCGAGTACGACAAGATCGATGCTCTGCGCGGGATGAATATCAGCATCACGACCACCGCGAAGAA
>JBFYKG010000041.1:0-12097 GCA_041311015.1 Rhodocyclaceae bacterium
GCGGTTTCGGCAAGACGCTTGCCGAGCGCGCGCGCGAGCACCAGTTCGTCATCAGAGAGTGTCGGGTCGCCATTGGCACCGGAGACATGGCTTGCGCCATACGGTGTGCCGCCGGTTCGGGTAATCGAGAGTTCGGGGTGGCTGTAAGGCAGGCCCAGCAGGAGCATGCCGTGATGCAGCAGGGGCAGCATCATGCTCAGCAGGGTGGCTTCGTTGCCGCCGTGCAGGCTGCCGGATGCGGTGAATACGGCGGCAGGTTTGCCGCTGAGCTCGCCAGACAGCCAGGCCGCGATAGTGCCGTCCCAGAAGTACTTCATGGGCGCAGCCATGTTGCCGAAACGGACGGGGCTGCCCAGCGCCAGCCCGGCGCAGTCGCGCAGGTCTTCCAGTGTTGCATAGGGGGCGCCCTGCGTGGGGACATCGTCTTCGGTTGCCTCGCACACGGCACTGATCCGGGGAACGGTACGTAGAACAGCTTCGGCACCGGGTACTGCATCAATGCCACGGGCAATGGCGTGAGCCAGCGCTTCAACCGAGCCCTTTTGGCTGTAGTAGAGAACCAGAATTTTATGCATGCCGTATGATACCTGCGTCGCTACTATTGCGTTGCCTGCTCATGTCTAATCTGATGCACCGTTGTCGTCTTGCGGGGAGACTGGTTCGTCTCAAGCTGCAGCCCTTGCTCGCCTTGCTCGGGCGCATCCGGGCGGACGATCTGGATGTGGTGGCGGCCTGGCTGGCCTACACGACGCTGCTCTCGCTGGTGCCTTTGGTGGCGCTGGTCCTGGTTGTGGCGAGTTATGTGCCAGGTTTTGCCGAGGTGCACGCGGCGTTTGATCAGCTCCTGGTGAAATATCTGCTGCCGGAGACCGCCGGCAAACTGATTGCCAGTTATACGCTGACCTTTTCTGCCAACGCGACCAAATTCACACTGGCCGGTATTGCCTTTCTGCTGGTGGCCGTGTGGGCCATGTTCTGGGCGATCGAGCAGGCCTTCAACCGGGTCTGGCGCCTGACCCCGGATCGACGGTTCTTTGTGCGAATTGGTCATTACCTGTTGCTATTGCTGATTGTGCCGACCGTTCTGGGGATGGGCTTTGCCGGGCTGATGTGGGCAATCTCGTTTTCAAGTGGGTATTTCAACGAGCCGCTGTGGCTGCGGCGGGCCGCGTCAGGTCTGGTGGCCACAGCCACCCTGACAACCTTTATGGCGTGGTTAAACTTTGTGATGCCCAATTGCCGCGTCCGGGTTCCGCATGCTTTTGTCGGTGGCGCCTTTGCTGCCATCGGGATTGCCGCCCTGCAGTGGGGTTTCGGTTTGTACCTGCAGAAATTTTCGTCCTTTACGGCGGTTTACGGGACGTTTTCGATCCTGCCGGTATTTCTGTTGTGGCTCTATCTGTGCTGGCTGATGGTGCTGCTGGGTTGCGTCGTGACCGCAGAGCTCTCTGGTTCGTCGGCCCGGCGGTTTACCTCGACCCTGGGTGGCTTTTAGCGGCGACCCCCCTCTGTCATAATGCGCAGCGATGATGAGATTGCCCCGGAGCTTTTATGACGACCCCGATGACTGACCTGCGTTCCCAGATTCACGTGCCGCGCGAGGAACGCCTGATTGTGGCGCTGGATGTGGCCGATCCGACCGAAGCCCGCGCGTTGGTGGAACAGCTGGGCGATAGCGTGCGTTTCTACAAGGTCGGTATGGAATTGTTCATGGCGGGCGGTTACTTCGAGTTGATCGACTGGCTGGGCGAGCAGGGCAAGAAGGTTTTTGTCGACCTCAAGTTTTTTGATGTGCCGGAAACCGTCCGTTCGGCAATCCGTGCACTGGCCAAGCGTAAGGTGGCTTTTGCCACTATCCATGGCAATCAGGCCATCATGGAAGCTGCAGGTAAGGAAAAGGGTGATCTCAAAGTGCTCGCCGTCACCGCGCTGACCAGCCTCGACCGTGGCGATCTGAACGATCTGGGATTTGAATGTGACGTGAGTCAGCTCGTGCTGTCGCGGGCACGCCGCTCTCTGGAAGCCGGCTGTGACGGCATTATTTCTTCGGGCCTGGAAGCGCCGTTGATCCGAAAGGAACTGGGCCCGCGCATCATGGTGGTGACACCCGGGATTCGCCCCGTTGAAAACCGGGTTGAGGACGACCAGAAACGCACGGTCGATGTGGCCCAGGCCTTCCGCAACGGGGCGGATTACATTGTCATGGGCCGTCCGATCCGGGGCGCGGCGGATCCCAAAGCCGCGGCCGAGGCCGTTCAGGCAAGTATTGCCACGGTTTTTGATGCCTGATCCACGCCGCCGCGGCGTTCGCAGATAACTGCACGCCGCTATTGGCATTTTCCGGGTGTCTGCTGTATAATCTGCGGTTTTTCTCTGTCCGGAACTGTCCGTATGGTCGTTATTCGTCTTTCTCGTGGTGGCGCAAAGAAGCGCCCGTTCTATACCGTCGTCGTTGCTGATTCGCGCACCCGTCGCGATGGCCGCTTTGTCGAGCGCCTCGGTTTCTATAACCCGGTGGCGTCTGGTTCGGCCGAAGCGCTGCGCCTGGACATGGAGCGCCTGGCATACTGGAAGAGCGTTGGCGCTCAGGTATCGCCGCGTGTTGCGCTGCTGGCCAAGGGCTACGCTGCCAAGATTGCAGCCTAAGTCAGTTAAGACTGACGACGCAGCGCTGACGCGTTGCGTCGTGCTCGGCCGCATCGGTGCGGCCTACGGTATCAAGGGGTGGTTTCATCTCCACCCCTTTGCCGATGACCCCGAACGTTGGCTAGAACTGCCGACGTGGTGGGTTTCCCAAAAAGAACCTGATTCAGAAGGCTTTGCATCCTGGCGTGCAATCAAGCCCGTGGCGATGCGCGCGCATGGCGATGGCATCGTCGCCCAATTGGCCGAAACACCCGACCGCACCGCTGCCGAAGCGCTTCGCGGATTCTGGGTCGGGGCACCCCGCGACCTGTTACCCGAGCCGGAGTCTGAAAGTTATTATTGGGCTGATCTGGTGGGGCTGCCCGTCGTCAATACCCGTAACGAATCACTTGGCGTTGTCGATCGTCTGATCGAGACGGGCGCCAATTCGGTATTGATCGTAAAGGATCCGGCGGTAGCCAGGTCACCGGAACGTCTGATCCCCTTTGTAGGCGACATCGTCAAAGAAATTACGCCAGCCAAGGCCGAAGCGGCTGGCCGCATTGTGGTCGACTGGGGTCTGGACTGGTAAGCCCGCCCGCTTGCGCCTGATTGCACGCTGTGAAATTCGCCGTCGTCACCCTTTTTCCGGAAATGTTTGAAGCGATCACCCGCTTTGGTATTTCCCGTCGTGCTTTCGAGAACCGTATCGCCACACTGGATGCGGTGAATCCACGTGATTTCGCTACGAACGCCTATAAAACGATCGATGACAGGCCCTTTGGCGGTGGCCCCGGTATGGTGATGACGCCGGAGCCACTAGAAAAGGCCATCGGTGCTGCCCGGGCACTGGCAGGGGCGAAGAGCAAAGTGGTCTACCTGTCGCCCCAAGGCCGGCCTCTGACGGATGCCTTGGTGCGTGAATTGGCCGAACAGCCCTCATTGGTACTGCTCTGCGGGCGTTATGAGGGGGTGGATGAGCGCGTTATCGACCGTCAGGTTGATCTGGAGGTTTCTATCGGTGATTTTGTGGTTTCGGGCGGCGAGTTGCCCGCCATGATGCTGATGGACGCCATTTTGCGTACCCTGCCGGGGGTGCTGAACGATGCCCAGTCGGCCGAAGAGGATTCTTTTGCCACCGGGTTGCTTGATTGCCCGCATTACACCCGGCCCGAACAGTACGAGGGCATGGCGGTCCCGGAGGTGCTTTTATCGGGAAATCATGAGAGAATACGCGTTTGGCGTTTGGCCGAGTCCCTTAAAAGGACGCGCGACCGGCGCCCCGACCTGCTGAAAAATCGAGTTTTCAGTCAGGAAGAAGCGCACCTACTCAAAAAACTCGCGCAATCGGGTGAGTAGCTCTGCCGTCGTCACAACAAGGAGATCAACGACATGAATCTGATTCAACAACTCGAACAGGAAGAAATCGCCCGCGTTAGCGAAGGCAAAACCATTCCCGCATTTGCTCCGGGTGACACCGTGGTTGTGCAGGTGAAGGTCAAGGAAGGTTCGCGCGAGCGTCTGCAGGCTTACGAAGGCGTTGTCATCGCCAAGCGTAACCGCGGCCTCAACTCCAGCTTTATCGTTCGCAAGATTTCTTCGGGTGAAGGCGTCGAGCGTACGTTCCAGACCTACTCGCCGTTGGTCGCATCGATCGAACTGAAGCGTCGCGGCGATGTCCGTCGCGCCAAGCTGTACTACCTGCGTGAGCGTTCGGGTAAGTCGGCTCGCATCAAAGAAAAGCTGGAGCGCAAGGCCTAAGTTATCTGGCCTTTGTTCCACCAACAAAAAAGCCACCTGCGGGTGGCTTTTTTGTTACTACCCCGTCATTGCCGACGGCTCATCCGGTTCACTAGATGGCTGGACGCTGCCACTCGATTAGGGCGTAAGCCGAATGATTGTGAATCGATTCGAAGTTTTCCGATTCAACCGAGTAGGCATCGATACGTTGGTCGGCATTGAGGCGGGCGGCGACATCACGCACCATGTCTTCGACAAATTTCGGGTTGTCGTAAGCGCGTTCGGTCACGTATTTCTCGTCGGGGCGCTTGAGCAGGCCGAAGACCTCGCACGAGGCTTCTTTCTCTACCAGTGCCACAATTTCTTCGATCCAGATGTAGTCTTTTGACTTCACGGTCACGGTGACGTGAGAGCGCTGGTTGTGTGCGCCGCGCTCCGAGATTTCCTTCGAGCAGGGACACAGACTGGTTACGGGTACCACGACCTTGACGGCAACGCAGATGTCGTCGCCATTGATGTCGCCGATGAGTGTAACGTCGTAATCCATCAGGCTCTGTACGCCGGAGATCGGAGCCGCCTTGTTGATGAAGTAAGGGAAGTTCATCTCGATATGGCCTGTTTCGGCCTCGAGGCGTTGCACCATCTCCTGTAACATCACCGGGAAGCTCTCGACCGAGATTTCGCGCGACTGGTTGTTCAGAATATCGACAAAGCGCGACATGTGCGTACCCTTGAAATTGTGCGGCAGCCCCACGTACATGTTGAAGTTGGCGATGGTGTGTTGGACACCCTCGGCTTTATCGGCCACCACAATAGGGTGACGGATCGATTTGATACCGACCTTGTTGATGGCAATCTGGCGGCTATCGGCCGACGATTGCACATCCGGCATGCCGGCAACGGTTTTTTTCTCTTGGGTCATGATGTTCTAGTTTTAGAGTGTTCCAGGAACTGCTGAATGCGATTGCGCAGTGACTCTATATCGAGAGCGGCAGACTTGTACAGGTTGGGCGTGTCGCCATGCTCGATAAATGTGTCAGGCAGACCAATGCGGAGACAGGGACGGTAACAGTTCAGCGATTGCAAGGCACGTTCAACCTCGCTGCCTGCGCCGCCGGCAACGGCATTTTCCTCAAAGGTCACGATCAGATCGTGTGAGTTGGCAATCTCTTCAAGCAAGGCCAGATCCAATGGTTTGGCAAAGCGCATATTGGCCACCGTTGCATTGAATGTCTCGCCGAGCGTTTCTGCGCTGGCCAGTAGATTGCCAAAGGCCAGAAATGCCACCCTCTGGCCATGACGTGTAATTTCGCCTTTGCCCAAAGGGAGTGAATCCAGATCTACGCCGGGAACCGTGCCGGTGCCGCTGCCGCGCGGGTAGCGCACCAGCGCAGGCCCCGGATGTTGGTAGCAGGTAGTCAGCAATTGACGACATTCGCGCTCGTTGGCGGGCGTCGCAATCACCATATTGGGAATGCACAACGCGTACGACAGATCGAATGCGCCATGGTGTGTGGGGCCATCGGCCCCGACGAGCCCGGCGCGGTCAACTGCAAAAGTGACATCGAGGTTCTGTAATGCCACGTCGTGCACGAGCTGGTCGTAACCACGTTGCAGGAACGTCGAGTAGATCGCCACAACAGGCTTCAGGCCTTCGCAGGCCATGCCGGCCGCCAACGTGACGGCGTGCTGTTCGGCAATGGCTACATCGTAATAGCGATCGGGATAGCGCTCGGCGTATGCCACCATGCCAGAGCCCTCGCGCATGGCGGGCGTAATGGCTACCAGCTTGGGGTCAGCGGCGGCCATGTCGCACAGCCAGTCGCCAAACACCTGGGTATAGGTGAGGGCCGTGTTGCCTTTTGCTTTGGTGCCATCCAGTCCTTCGGCGGTCTCGAATTTGGTGACGCCGTGATACAGAATCGGGTCTTCTTCGGCGAGCTTGTAGCCCTGCCCCTTGCGGGTGACGATGTGCAGGAAGCGCGGCCCGGGCAGCTGTTTGAGATTCTGCAGGGTCGGGATCAGCGCATCCAGATCGTGGCCATCAATCGGGCCGTAATAGTGGAAACCGAATTCTTCAAACAGGGTGCCCGGGTTAATCATGCCTTTCACGTGCTCTTCGGCACGCTTAGCAAAATCCAGCAGCGTCTGCGAGACGCCCAGCACCTTTTCGGCGCCTTTCTTGGCGGTGTTATAGAGCTTGCCCGAGGTGAGGCGGGTCAGATAGTTGTAAAGCGCCCCGACCGGCGGCGAGATCGACATTTCGTTGTCGTTCAGAATGACCAGCAGATTGGCATTGGCGACGCCGGCGTTGTTAAGCGCCTCGAAGGCCTGACCCGCACTCATGGCGCCATCACCAATGATGGCAACAACCTGACGTTGTTCGCCCTTCTGCTTGGCGGCCAACGCCATACCCAGGGCGGCCGAGATCGAAGTGGAAGAGTGGCCAACGCCGAAAGTGTCGTAGGGGCTTTCGGCGCGTTTCGGGAAGCCGGCGAGACCATTGAACTGTCGCAGGGTCGACATGCGTTCACGGCGCCCCGTTAGGATCTTGTGCGGGTAGGTCTGATGTCCGACATCCCAGACGAGGCGATCTTCCGGGGTATCAAAGACGGAATGCAAGGCGACCGTAAGTTCGACGGTGCCCAGGTTCGATGAGAGATGACCGCCGGTTTGCGAGACTGAATCCAGCAGAAATTGCCGGAGCTCCTGGCTGACCTGGGCGAGCTGCTCGCGTGACAGCTTTCGTAGATCCGCGGGCGAATTGATGGTGGAGAGTATTGGTGCAGACATCTTTGTGTTCGTTCAATGGGTACGCTGGACAATTTCCAGGGCAATCGATTTGAGCCGCGCGCCGCGCGACCCCAGGGGGGCGATGAGGATTTGGGCTTGGCCCAGGAGGTCATCGGCAAAGCTTCTTGCGCCGGCCAAACCCATCAGGCTGACGTAGGTGGGTTTATCGCAGGCGGCATCCTTGCCGGCGGTTTTACCGAGTACGTCGGTGCTGGCAGTGCAATCGAGAATGTCATCGACCACCTGGAATAACAGACCCAGGACCTTGCCAAAGCGATCGAGTTGATCCAGTTCCTCCGGACTCAGCGATTCGCCGGCGAGTGCGCCCATGCGGATGGCGGCACGAATCAGGGCGCCGGTTTTAAGGATATGCATCTGCTCTAGCTGAGCGGCATCAAGTTGCTGGCCAACGGCAGCCAGATCGATGGCCTGGCCACCAGCCATGCCGGCGGCGCCTGAAGCCAGCGCCAGTGACCGAACCAGCTGGTTGACTGTGGCGGGCTGTAGTGGGGTGTCTGTGAGCGTGATAAAGGCCTGGGTCTGGAGTGCATCGCCCACCAGAAGCGCGGTGGCTTCGTCATACTGTATGTGACAAGTCGGCTGGCCACGGCGCAGCGTATCGTCGTCCATGCACGGCATGTCGTCATGGACCAGCGAATACACGTGAATCATTTCGACCGCGGTTGCACAGTAATCCAGGGTTTCTGGTGCAGCGCCTGATGCCTCGCCGGCAGCATGAACCAGAATCGGGCGGAGCCGCTTGCCACCATTGAGGCAGGCATAGCGCATGGCTTCGTGCAGCCGTTGCGGCAGGTGGCTGGCGGAAGGCAGATGCTGATCCAGCGCCCGTGAGGTCCGGTCGCGGATAGCCTGCATCCAGGCATTAAAGGTCATGCGCGCTCCGCCGGCGTAAACGCAACCAGTTGTTCGCCATCGTACTGGCGAATTCGTTCTTCGGCATCGCGCAGCAGGGTGGAACAACGGGCAATTAACTGCTGACCGCGCTGGTAGCTCTGTAGGGTTTCTTCCAGCGGCAGGCGGTTATTTTCCACCGCCTGAATCAGCTGCTCCAGCTCGGCCATGGCCGCTTCAAAGTCCAGGGCATCTACCGCTGAAGCGGCTTGATCGGCGGAATTCTGCGGGGCGGTCGGGGTGGTTTTACGAGGGGGCATAAGGCTCACGCAAATCAGGCTCGGATGGATCCTAAAGCGTGCCGTTTAAGGTGGCACTAAAACCTTGAAATCTAACTGATTTGGGGCTTCCGGTCAATTTGGGGGCGGGGTACAATAGCCGGCTTTTCTAATCTTATGATCGTGCGCGGAGGATCAGGGGATGTCAGCCTTTGACTCGCCCAAATCGCTGGTAGCAGCTCGCACCCAATTGCCGGTTTCCTGGTATTCCAGTGAAGAACTGCTTGCTCTAGAGAAAAAGGTTTTCTTCGAGCAAGGGCCCGGCTACGTGGGCCACGACCTCATGGTGCCGCATGAGGGGGCCTATCGCACGCTGGAGATCAAAGATCACGGCGCCATGCTGGTTAATCAGGGTGGGCAGATCGACCTGATGTCCAACGTGTGCCGTCACCGTCAGGCATTGATGCTTGATGGTTCTGGGACGCTGGGTAGTCACATTGTTTGCCCCTTGCACCGCTGGACGTATGACCGTCTGGGCAGCCTCGTAGGCGCCCCGCATTTCCCGGAGAATCCCTGCCTTAATCTGCAGCGGTCGCCGCTGCAGAACTGGAACGGGTTGCTGTTTGAAGGCCAGCGAGACATTCGCAAAGATCTGGCGGGCATGGATCTGGCGCAGACCTTTGATTTCAGCGGGTACAAGCTCGACAAAGTCATTGCGCACGAGTGCAACTACAACTGGAAGACCTTTATCGAGGTTTACCTGGAGGATTATCACGTGGCGCCATTCCACCCGGGGTTGGGTGGCTTTGTGAACTGTGACGAACTGACCTGGCAGTTCAGTGACTGGTATTCGATCCAGCGGGTGGGGATCACCTCGTTGGCCAAACCCGGTTCGGCGACCTATGCCAAATGGCATGAGCAAGTGCTCAGCCAATATAAGCATCTGGGTATCAATCCGGCGCACGGTGCGGTGTGGCTGACGTACTACCCCAATATCATGGTCGAGTGGTATCCGCACGTGCTCGTCGTATCTACGCTGCACCCACAAGGTGTTGATAAGACGCTCAACATTGTCGAGTTTTATTATCCCGAGGAAATTGTCGAGTTCGAGCGCGAATTTATCGAAGCCGAGCAGGCGGCCTACATGGAAACTGCCATCGAGGACGACGAAATCGGTGAGCGCATGGATCGTGGCCGTCTGGCCCTGTTGCGGGCGGGCCGTAACGAAGTTGGTCCCTATCAGTCGCCGATGGAAGACGGCATGCTGCATTTCCATGAGTTCTACCGCCGGATGCTGGGTGCCGAGCTTCAGCGTTTTGGCGGGTGAGGCAAGCGTCCATTGAATCAGCCCCCGGTGCGTGACGGTTGGCAGTCGTTATGGATGGTGGTCGCCGGGTTTTTATTCGGTTGCATGGGCGTATGCGTCAAATTTGCCTCTGCAAACAATGATTCCGGCGAGATCGTGCTCTGGCGCTGCGTGGTAGCGCTGCTGATTATTTCCAGTCTGTTGCTGTTGCGACGACAGTCGCCGAGGACCGCGCATATCAAGAGCCATGCGTTTCGCTCCCTCTCAGGCTTCTCCGCACTGTTTCTGTATTTCTACGCTATTACGCAGTTGCCGCTGGCGACTGCGGTGACCCTGAATTACACCTCGCCGATCTTTTTTGTTGTCTGGCAAATGCTGCTGCGTGGCGTCCGGCCGACGCCGATGGCCTGGGGTGCCGTACTGCTTGGGTTTGTTGGGGTCGTGCTGTTGTTGCGCCCAGCGGTGGATAACGAACATCTCTTTGGTGCCATGCTGGGACTGGTTTCTGGCGGCTTGGCCGGTTTGGCCTATTTTCACATTCGACAACTTGGCACCCTGGGTGAACCGGAATGGCGAACGGTGTTTTATTTCTCGCTCTTTTCCGCGCTGGGCGCGACGGCCTGGGTAGGCTGGCATGGCTTTCACTGGCCGGAACCCCTAGATGTCGCATGGCTGGTAGGGGCAGGCGTATTTGCTACGGGTGCTCAATTGGCATTGACCCGGGCGTACAGGCGCGGCAAAACGGTGGTTTCTAATGCACTGGCTTATACCGCCGTGATCTTCGCCAGCCTATTTGGCGGGCTGTTTTTTGGTGAGCATATTGATCTGCTGGGCTGGATGGCGATTGGCCTGATCATCCTCAGTGGTGTCATTGCGTCACGGGTTCGATTGCGACCCGATGTCCATCGGGGGTGATTTCTCGCCTATAATGCGGGCTCGCTTTGCCTGTGTGCCCCCATAGCATGAAGGTCGTGCAGTTGATTTGTAATCATCAGGCGTTGGTTCGATTCCGACTGGGGGCACCACCTGTATGGGTTTGCATTCTTTGTGGTTGCTTTGCGTGAGCAGCAGAATGATTGGAACCAGAGCATGTTGAATACATTCATTATCTATCTGCTGGATAGCGGGTTGCTCGTTGTGTTTGTGACGGGCGTACTCGGCGTAAGTATTCTGTTGGGCGGTTTTTTCGGAAGGCGTCTGAGACAACAAACCGGGCAACAGGCGGTCTCAACTGATGAGCTCACGATTAACGCCATTCTCGGGCTGATGTCACTGGTGGTGGCATTTACTTTTTCCGGCGCATACCAGCGGTTCGATTATCGGACGGGGTTGATCATCGAGGAATACAACGCGATTTCGACCTCGTATGCGTTTGTCAGTACCTTGCCTGAGAGCAGGCAGGCGCGGGTGCGCGACGACTATCGTCGCGTGCTTGACCAGCGGATTGCGATGTATCAAAAGACAGACCGCCAGGAATTGGATCGCAGGGCGAATGATCTGGAACAGTCTCTACAGGTGCTCTGGAACGATGCCGTTTCAGCCGTGAGGGCGACACCGTACCCCGACAAGCTGATTTCTGGGCAGATTTTGCTGACCATTACAGAAATGGGCGATGCGCTGGAACGGCGAAAACACGCCTCAAAGCAGCATCCCCCGGCGATTATTTATTCGCTCCTGTTCCTTCTGATTGCGATCGGGGCATTTATTACCGGGTACAGCAATGCGGTGGCCAACCGTCACGCAGTCACCTTTGTCTCGATGTATATCCTCCTGATGGCGGCAGTCTTTTGCATTACCGTCAACCTCGAACACCCGCTGCACGGGATGATCACGCTCGATGACTTTACCCGCCAGCTGACTCAGCTTCGCGCCCAGATGGAGTGAAATTCATGTCCTTGCATCATCAAGCTTCGGAATGGCACCTTGGGGCGGAGATCCGTAAGGTCTTTCACCTGACGGTCTATTTCGGGATCTGGTTCAGTGCGTTGACTTTCCTTCTGCATGAAACCGAAGGTCGGGCCGGCTTGCCGCTGGAAGCTTGGGGTTTTGCCTGGATCAAGGCCGCCATTTGCGCCAAATTCCTGCTCGTAGGGCAGCTGCTGATTCCGATGCCCAGAGTCTCCCGGGCCGGCATATGGGCGATCATCCTGCCACGCGCCCTCGTGTATATGGTTATCGTGCTGGGCCTGAGTTTTATCGAGGAGGGCGTGCGAGGCGCCCTGCATGGCCAGCCCTTTATGCACGCCATGAGCGAGTTTGGGGGTGGTAACCCGCTGCGTGTTCTCGGGATGGCCTGGGTCTACTGGCTGATTCTCGTACCTTATCTTGCCCTTGAAGGCCTTCTGGCGACGCCAGAACCGGGCAACGGGTAGTCCATCAGGGCTTGAAAAGCAGCCCGTCGCCCCCACTTCCTTGTTGTCGAAAGCAACATAGTTCTTGACAAGGCCCTGCCAGGCCCTCATAATGCTTGGCTTCTCGGACGCGGGGTGGAGCAGTCTGGCAG
>JBFYKG010000042.1:0-11942 GCA_041311015.1 Rhodocyclaceae bacterium
TGCTGCGGAGCAAGGGTATTCTGCTTCACGTCGATGCCGCACAGGCGACTGGCAAGATTGATATCGATCTGAGCAAACTTAAAGTTGATCTGATGAGTTTCTCGGCGCACAAGACTTATGGTCCGAAGGGCATTGGTGCACTGTATGTGCGTCGTAAGCCACGCGTCCGCCTGGAAGCCCAGATGCATGGCGGTGGCCATGAGCGCGGTATGCGCTCGGGTACGCTGGCGACCTTCCTGATCGTGGGTATGGGTGAAGCATTCCGTCTGGCCCGTCTGGAGATGAAGGCCGAGAACGAGCGCATCCGTGCGCTGCGCGATCGCCTGTTCAAGGGCCTGTCGGACCTGCCGGAGATATATGTGAATGGTGATCTGGAACACCGGGTGCCGCACAACCTGAATATCAGTTTCGCGTATGTGGAAGGCGAGTCGCTGATGATGGCGGTGAAGGATATTGCCGTGTCGTCGGGTTCGGCCTGTACCTCGGCCTCGCTGGAACCCTCGTACGTCTTGCGCGCGCTCGGTCTGACCGATGAGCTGGCGCATTCGTCGATCCGCTTTTCGATTGGCCGTTTCACCACGGCCGAAGACATCGATTTCACGGTAGATCTGCTGCACAAGCAGATCGGTCGCCTGCGTGAACTGTCCCCCCTGTGGGAAATGGTTCAGGAAGGTATCGACCTCAATACAGTTCAATGGGCTGCGCACTAAGCGCCCCGGTTCGTTAGAAGAAGGAGTCAGAAATGGCCTACAGCGTCAAAGTGATCGATCACTATGAAAACCCCCGTAACGTCGGATCCTTCGGCAAGGAGGAAGAGGGCGTGGGTACCGGTATGGTGGGTGCCCCGGCCTGCGGCGATGTGATGAAGCTGCAGATCAAGGTGAACAAGGAAGGCGTGATTGAAGACGCCAAGTTCAAGACCTACGGCTGCGGTTCGGCGATTGCCTCGAGCTCGCTGGTGACCGAATGGGTCAAGGGCAAGAGCGTGGACGAAGCGCTGGATATCAAGAACACGGCGATCGCTGAAGAGCTGGCGCTGCCGCCGGTGAAGATCCACTGCTCGATCCTGGCCGAAGACGCCATCAAGGCGGCGGTGGCCGACTACAAGAAGAAACTGGGTTCCTGATCCATCCGGAGTAAGAAGATGAGCGTCTCGATGACAGAAGCCGCTGCCAAGCATGTCGGTAAGGCGTTGGCCCAGCGCGGCAAGGGACTCGGCCTGCGCCTGGGGGTGCGTACCGCGGGTTGTTCGGGTATGGCCTACAAACTGGAATACGTTGATGAACTGAATCCGGACGATCTGGTGTTCGAGTCGAATGGCGTCAAGATCGTGATCGACCCGAAGAGCCTGGCCTATCTGGATGGCACCGAACTGGATTTCACCCGCGAAGGCCTGAACGAGGGGTTCAAGTTCAACAACCCCAACGTCAAGGACGAATGTGGTTGTGGTGAATCCTTCCATGTCTGAAACGGTCGCGCCTGCGGTATCGGCCGATCGGCTGAACGCAGATTTTTTTACCCTGCTGGGTCTGCCCAGGGCGTTCCCTCTGGATATGACCGAGCTGGACGCGCGCTTTCGTGAACTACAGCGCGAGGTCCACCCGGACCGCTTTGCGGCGGCCGATGATGCCTCACGGCGCGCCTCGATGATGCTCGCCACACAGATCAACGCGGCGTACCAGACGCTGCGATCACCGTTGAAGCGGGCGACTTATCTGCTCGAACTGGCCGGTATTGATGTGGGTGCCGAATCAAATACCGCGATGTCGCCCGAGTTTCTGATGCATCAGATGCTCTGGCGTGAACAGCTCGACGAGGCGCGTGCCGAGGGTGACGCGGCGGCGCTGGCCGGGCTGCAGGCCGACATCGACCAGGCCGTCGGCGATGCCTACGAACGTCTGGCGGGTGCACTTGCCGCCGGATCAGAAATTCCCGTTGCCGTCGAGACTGTGCGGCAGCTGATGTTTCTGGAAAAATTGCACCAGAGTATCGATGACGCCCAGTTTGATCTGGAAGATCGTTGAGGCGCTGCGTTACTGAACACCCTGTCTGAGTCCTAGAACCCGAGTCGATTTTCATGGCCTTGCTGCAAATTGCCGAACCCGGCGCCAGCCCCTTACCGCATCAGACGCGTCACGCGATCGGCATTGATCTGGGTACCACCAACTCGCTGGTCGCCAGTGTGCGCTCGGGCATGGCCCATGTGATGAACGATGTTGAGGGCCGGGCCCTGGTGCCCTCGGTGGTCCGTTACATGGAAGACGGCTCGGTGCTCGTCGGTTACGACGCCCTGAAGGCGATTGCCAAAGACCCGAAGAATACGATTGCCTCCGTTAAGCGATTGATGGGCCGGGGGTATGGCGATATCGAACATCGCGAAAACTTGCCGCTGGATCTGGTGGATGTGCCCGGCATGGTGAGTGTTAAAACCCGCCAGGGGGTTAAAACCCCGGTGGAAGTATCGGCCGAGATTCTGCGCGTACTCAACGAGCGCGCCCAGCAGACGCTGAAGCAGGAGATCGTGGGTGCTGTGATTACGGTGCCGGCCTATTTCGACGATGCCCAGCGTCAGGCGACCAAGGATGCGGCCCGGATTGCCGGTCTGAACGTGCTGCGCCTGCTGAATGAACCGACCGCGGCGGCCGTGGCCTACGGCCTGGATAACTCGGCCGAGGGCATCTATGCGGTGTATGACCTGGGCGGTGGCACCTTTGATATCTCGATCCTGCGTCTGACGCGCGGCGTTTTCGAAGTACTGGCCACTGGGGGTGATTCGGCCCTGGGTGGTGATGATTTCGACCGACGCATCTACTGCTGGGTGCTGGACCAGGCGCGACTGAAATCACCGCCGACCATTGAGGATACGGCGCTACTGCTGTTGCGGGCGCGTGAAGCCAAGGAATATCTGTCGACGCATCCCGAGGCGCCGATTACTGCACGGCTCGCCTCGGGCGAAATCGTGGATCTGACACTGGATATGGCCACCTTTGCCGAGATCAGCCAGACGCTGGTTTCGAAGACGCTGCAACCGGTCAAGAAGACGCTACGCGACGCCGGCTTGCGGGTGGACGATGTGCAGGGCGTGGTGATGGTGGGCGGCGCGACGCGCATTCCGCTGATCCAGCGTGCTGTCGGGGAATTCTTCAGACAGGAACCGTTGAATAATCTCGACCCGGATAAGGTGGTCGCGCTGGGCGCGGCGATTCAGGCCAATCTGCTGGCCGGCAACCGGGCGCCCGGCGAAGACTGGTTGCTACTGGACGTGATTCCGCTGTCGCTGGGTCTGGAAACGATGGGCGGTCTGGTCGAGAAGGTGATTCCCCGCAACTCGACGCTACCGGTCGCACGTGCCCAGGAATTTACCACCTATCGCGATGGTCAGACAGCGATGATGATTCATGTCGTGCAGGGCGAACGCGAGCTGGTGGATGATTGTCGCTCGCTGGCCCGATTCGAACTACGCGGCATTCCACCAATGGTAGCGGGTGCTGCCCGCATCCGCGTGACCTTCCAGGTCGATGCCGACGGCCTGCTGTCGGTATCGGCACGCGAACAGACGACGGGTGTCGAGGCCCAGATTGAGGTGAAGCCGTCCTATGGGCTGTCGGATGATCAGATCACCGGCATGCTCAAGGCTTCAGTCGATCATGCCCGGGATGATGCCCAGTCGCGGGCATTGAAGGAAACCCAGGTGGATGCCCAGCGCCTGATTGAGGCGGTACGCTCGGCGCTGATCGAGGATCGGCATCTGCTCGATGATCAGGAGGCCCGGCTGATCGAGTCCGATATCGTCAAGCTGCAGACCGCCAGCCTGTCGGGCAACCGGCGTCAGATTACGATTGCCATGGATGATCTGGATGCGGACTGCAAGGAGTTTGCCGGGCGCCGGATGAACCAGGCGGTGAACCGTGCCCTGGCCGGTAAGTCGATCGAATCGGTCGAGGCGACCATCGAACAGTTGCATGCGCCCATAGCGGCCATGCCGGCTGTAAAGGAAACAAAATGACCCAACTGACCGTATTGCCGCATCCGGAATATTGCCCGGATGGCGCGATTCTGGATGCCCCGGAAGGGGTGTCGATCTGCGAAACGCTGCTCGACAACGGTATCGAGATCGAGCACGCCTGTGAATGCTCCTGTGCTTGCACGACCTGTCATGTGGTCGTTCGTGAGGGTTACAACTCACTGAATGAACCCGATGAGCTGGAGGAAGACCTGCTCGATAAGGCCTGGGGGCTGGAGCCTGAATCGCGCCTGTCGTGTCAGGCCATTGTGGCTACAACGCCGCTGGTGGTGGAGATTCCCAAGTATTCGATCAATATGACGCGGGAAGGGAAGCGCTGAACATGGGACTGAAGTGGACCGACACCCTGGATATTGCCGAAGCGCTAATTGAAGCCCGCCCGGAGCAGGACCCGACGCAGATCAATTTTGTGGACCTGATGCAGTGGGTGATCGCGCTACCGGATTTTGATGATGATCCGAAACGGTGCGGAGAGCGTATATTGGAAGCCATCCAGCAGTGTTGGATTGATGAAAAATAAGGAGGTTGTGATGGAAACCCCGATTCATTCGATCAATAGCCTGTTCAAGCAGCTCGGTTTGCCCAGCGAGACGGCTGAGGTGGATGCCTTCATCGAATTCCACCGGCCGCTGCCCGACCATTGTCTGCTGCATGAAGCTGCATTCTGGACCGCCTCTCAGGCCACGTTTCTGGCGGAAGAAATCGAAGACGATGCCGATTGGGCCGAGGTGGTCGACGAACTGAACGCGCGACTGCGCGTAGAACGCTAGAGACCTGCCTCTGCGAAGCGTCCGGCAGCCGATGCCGGGCTGAGCTTATTGCGGCGGCGTGACCGGATAGAGGTTGAGGATCCCGTCCAGGCCGGCATGGTTGATCGCATGCGTTGCCTTGGCCTGGGTGGCCGGCTTGGCATGATAAGCCACCGAGGTGCCCGCCTCAGCCATCATCAGCAGATCGTTGGCACCATCGCCCACTGCCATGACCTGATCCTTATTAAGGCCGAACTCGCGCGTTAGCGCCAGAAGTTGCGTTGCCTTGGCGCTGGCATCAACAATGTCGCCAACCACGCGGCCGGTGAGTTTGCCGCCAACAATTTCGAGCTCGTTCGAGGTCGCAAAATCCAGCCCCAGTTCAATGCGTAGCCGCTCGGTGAAGTAGGTGAAGCCGCCGGAGAGCAGGGCTGTGTGAATGTTGGCGCTTTGCAGCGCGTCCAGCAGTTCGCGCGCACCGGGGTTCAATAGCAGGCGCTCGGAAAAGACCCGTGCCAAGACACGCGCATTGAGACCAGCCAGGACGCCGACGCGTTTTTTCAGGCTCTCGCGATAATCCATCTCGCCGCGCATAGCCGCTTCGGTAATGGCCGACACTTCGGCCTTGCGGCCGGCAAAATCGGCGAGCTCATCGATACATTCGATATTGATCAGTGTCGAGTCCATGTCGAACACGACCAGTTTGAAATCACTGAGTGTTCTGCCCGAGGGGACAACCGCCCAGTCGAGCTGTTCGTTGGCCAACGCGGTCCGGATCGATTCCGGCATGTCGGCGGTGGCGCTGGCTGTGACGCCTGTGAACCGGATCGCCTGGACGCCTTGTGGCAGGGCTGCGGACGGTTTGAGCTGCGCCTGTATGGATTCAATCAGGTAGGTGGGTACGGGCCCGCCGAAGACGACCAGATCGTTCATCGATCAGCCTTTGCGCGAGGCAAGGATCGGGCGTAAACGATTGGCCGCGTCACGGATCATGTCCTCGGTCGTCGGCCAGTTGACGCAGGCGTCGGTCACCGAACAACCATAGGTCATCTGATTACGATCGGCGAGGATCGGCTGGTTGCCGGCGACGAGATTCGATTCAATCATCAGGCCAGTGATGTTCTTGTTACCGGCGACGATCTGGCTGATCACATCGGCCATGACCAGCGGTTGCAGATCCGGGTTCTTGTTGCTGTTGGCGTGCGAGCAGTCGACGATGACGTTCGGCAGCAGCTTGGCCTTGGTCATGGCATTTTCGGCCAGGGTGACCGAGACGGTGTCGTAGTTCGGTCGGCCATCGCCGCCGCGCAACACGATGTGACCATAGGGGTTGCCCTTGGTGCGTACGATCGCTACACGGCCATCGCTGTTGATACCGAGGAAGCTGTGTGGCCGGCTGGCCGAAAGAATGGCGTTGATAGCAATGGTGAGGTCACCATTGGTGCCGTTCTTGAAACCGACCGGGGTCGAGAGCCCCGACGACATTTCGCGGTGGGTCTGTGATTCGGTGGTACGTGCGCCGATGGCGTTCCAGGCGATGAGGTCGCCCAGGTACTGCGGCGAGATCGGGTCCAGCGCTTCGGTGCCGGCGGGCAAGCCAAGCTCGTTAACGGCGAGCAGAAATTCACGGGCCTTGGCCATGCCGGCGTCGACCTTGAACGAGTCGTCCATGTCGGGGTCGTTGATATAGCCCTTCCAGCCCACGGTGGTACGTGGCTTTTCAAAGTAGACCCGCATGACGATCATCAGCGCGTCAGACACCTCGTCGGCCAGCGCCTTCAGGCGGCGGGCGTAGTCGAGCCCGGCCACCGGATCATGGATGGAGCAGGGGCCTACGACCACGAAGGGGCGCGGGTCCTTGTGCTCGAGGATGTCGATCAACTGGGCGCGGCCCTGCGATACGGTTGCAGCGGCCTTGACGCTCAGTGGCAGCTGCGCCTGAATGGCTTCCGGTGTCGGCATTGCATCAAAGGCGGCAATGTGCAGATTGTTGATGGGTTCGTTGGCGCTGTGAGTCATGATCGGATCGGGAGGGCAATAAGATGGAAGCGGGTTCAGTGTTTTGCGGCTTTTGCGAGCTCGGCCGGGGTTTTCTCCAGCAGGGCACAAAGTTCTCGAAATGCCTGGATGCGCTGGGTGAGCGCGGGCATGTGTCGTGCAAGGGTGATTCTATCCTGCCCGGCGAGTTTCATGTCCCGCCGGTTCTGGATGAGCCAGAGCAGGGTCATCGGATCGGCGGGTGTTTTAGAACCGAACTGGACGAGAATCTGATCCTGGTTGATGTCGACCTTGGTCATGCCCCAGCGGGCGGCCTGCAGACGAATCTGGTGCGTGGCGATCAGCGATTCGGCTTGTGGTGGCAAGGCACCGAAACGATCGATGAGTTCTTCCTGAAGGAGGGTCAGGTCGTCGGCGTTGTCACTATTGGAGAGCCGTTTGTAGAGGTTGAGCCGTTCGTGCACGTCCGGACAGTAGGCATCAGGCAGTAGGGCCGGTACACGCAGGTTGATTTCGGTGCCGATACCCAGGGGTTGCTCGAGGTCCGGCGTTTCACCGGCCTTCATCGCCCTGACGGCGCGATTGAGCATTTCGGTAAAGAGGGCAAAGCCGACTTCCTGAATCTCGCCCGATTGGGAGTCGCCCAGGACTTCGCCGGCGCCCCGGATCTCCAGATCGTGCATGGCCAGATAGAAGCCCGAGCCGAGTTCTTCCATCATCTGGATGGCTTCGAGACGTTGTTTGGCGGCCTTGGTCAGACCTTTCATGTCCTGCACCATCAGATACGCGTAGGCCTGATGATGGGAACGGCCAACGCGACCCCGTAACTGGTGTAGCTGGGCCAGCCCGAACTTGTCGGCGCGGTTGATCAGTATGGTGTTGGCGTGCGGGTTGTCGATCCCGGTTTCGATAATGGTGGTACAGAGCAGTACGTTGGCGCGTTGCTGCGTGAAGTCACGCATCACACTTTCCAGCTCGCGTTCGTTCATTTGCCCATGGCCGATGACAATGCGCGCTTCGGGCACCAGTTTGACGAGTCGCTCGCGCATGTTTTCAATGGTGTCGACTTCGTTATGCAGGAAGTACACCTGGCCACCCCGGTTCAGTTCACGGAGCACGGCCTCGCGGATGATGCCGTCGGAGAGCGTGTGGACGAAGGTCTTGATCGCAAGCCGCTTCTGCGGTGCGGTGGCGATGACCGAGAAGTCACGCAGGCCTTCGAGCGACATGGCCAGCGTGCGCGGGATCGGCGTTGCCGTGAGGGTCAGCACATCGACCTCGGCACGCAGCGCCTTGAGCTGTTCTTTCTGCTTAACGCCGAAGCGGTGTTCTTCATCAATGATCAGCAGACCAAGCCGTGCAAATTTCACATCGTTCTGGATGAGCCGGTGGGTCCCGATGACGATGTCGGCGCGGCCATCGGCCATCTCGTCCAGCGCGCCCTGGCTTTCTTTGGCGGTCCGGAAACGGGAGAGTTCAACGACTTTGACCGGCCAGTCAGCAAAGCGGTTACGGAAGTTCTCGGCGTGCTGCTCGCAGAGCAGGGTGGTCGGGCAAAGTACGGCGACCTGCTTGCCACCAGCCACGGCGGCGAAGGCGGCGCGTAGCGCGACCTCGGTTTTACCGAAGCCGACGTCGCCACAGACCAGGCGATCCATGGGCTGGCCGGAACGCATGTCCGACAGAACGGCATCAATGGCAACTGCCTGATCGACGGTTTCTTCAAAGCCGAAGCCATCGGCAAAGCGTTCGTAATCCTGTTCGGTCCATTCGAAGGCGTGACCCTGCCGGGCGGCGCGGGTGGCATAGAGCGCGAGGAGTTCGGCGGCGGTATCGCGCGCCTGCAGTGCTGCTTTACGTTTGGCCTTTTCCCATTGGCCGCTCCCCAGTGTATGGAGCGGCGCATGATCCGGGTCGCCACCCGAGTAGCGGCTGATCAGATGCATCTGCGAGACCGGCACATAGAGCTTGGCGTCGTTGGCAAATTCCAGCACCATGAATTCGGTGTCGCCATCGCCCAGGTCAAGGTGGGTGAGCCCCTGATAGCGCGCCACGCCATGCGTTTCGTGCACCACCGGATCGCCGATACGCAGTTCGGTGAGGTCGCGCAGCCAGTTATCCGTGCCGGATTTCTTGCGCGCCTGTTTTCTGCGGCGAGGGGTGCCGGCAAAGAGTTCACTTTCCGTGACGATCGCTAGATCCGGCAGGCAGATGCCGTCATGCAGCGCGCCAGTGATCAGCACCAGCGGGTCGTCGCTGGTTAATGCCTCGGTGAAGGATTCGGCCACGCGGACGGCAAGCCCGCCATCCTGTAGCAGCGTCAGAATGCTCTCGCGCCGGCCCGGCGTTTCGGCGATGACGATCGTCTTGCCTGTATGACCGGCCAGAAACTCGCGGAAGGCGTGCAACGGGTCTTCGCGACGCCGATCCAGACTGATTGGCGGCAGGGTTTGTATGGGCCCGGGGGTGGTTTCTGTCGCCGGATCGCCGATGAGCAGACGGGGTGTCTGCCGGCACTCGGCAAAGAAACTGTCTTCACTGAGGAACAGATCCTCGGGCGGTACCAGTGGCCGTTCTTTTTCCCCACGGTGCAACGTATAGCGGGAGCGGACTTCCTGCCAGAAGTGCTGCACAGCCGGGCTGAGGTCAGCCGTAAACAGCAGCAGTGGTGCCGTGCCCTGATGATCCTGCCCGGCGGTATCGCGCAGGTAATCCATGAGCGTACCGGTCTCGCCCTCTTCAAAGAACAGCGGCAGGTAGTACTCGATACCGGCAGGGAGCGTGCCCTGCGAGACATCGCGATAGATGCCGGTCTTGGCCGGGTCGCCTTCAAAGACTTCGCGGAAGCGCTGACGGAAGAGGGTGCGGCTCCGGTCGTCGGTAGGAAACTCCCGCGCCGGCAGCAGCTGGACCACCGGCACCGGAAACAGGGTGCGCTGGCTGTCGACGTCAAAGGTCTTGATGCTTTCGATGTCGCGATCAAAGAGATCGAGCCGGAACGGCAGCGCGCTGCCCATGGGAAAGAGATCGATCAGGCCGCCACGGATCGAGAACTCTCCCGGGGAGATGACGTTGGTGACCGACTGATAGCCGGCCAGAGCCAGCTGTGCGCGCAGCGCCGGTTCGTCGAGCCGCTGCTTCTGGCTGAAGCTGAACGAGTGGGCGGCCAGAAAGGCCGGGGGTGGCAACCGGTAGAGCGCGGTCTGTACGGCAACCAGCAAGATGTCGCAGTCGCGCCGCTGCAGGGCCGAAAGCGTGGCCAGCCGTTCGGAGATGAGGTCGTGGTGGGGCGAAAACGGATCGTAGGGCAGCGTTTCCCAGTCGGGTAGCTGGCGGATCCGGCTGTCGGGCAACAGCCACTGCAGCTCGTCGTAAAGCCGCTGGCGTTCCAGCGCATCGGTGGTGAACACCACGAGCAGGGGGTGCGACTTTCCGGCGGCCAGTTGGGCAATCAGCAGGCTCTGGGCACCCGCTGGCATGGCCGGCAGCACGTGCCGCTGGCCGATATCCGGCAACCGCTGGGGGATGAATCCGGCGGGTAAGGGGGGCAGCAGGGGCGATGCAGTAGGTGCGTTGCGCGACATAGGGGGTTCGGGTTACCGGCAGAATCGCCGGCAAGCCCGAGATTATAGGGTGTGGCAGGGGGCAACCGATAGAGGCGGCCGCGCGGGCTGATAGAATGAGCCTCATGTCCAGACGAACCTTTGCCGTGATCCCGGCGGCCGGAACCGGTCGCCGTTTTGGGGGTGACACGCCGAAACAGTACCTGCTGCTCAATGGGGTGCCGTTGATCCGGCACACGCTGCAGGCATTACTGGCCGACCCCCGGATTGAATGCGTTGTGGTTGTGCTGGCGCCCGACGATACGGCCTGGAATGAGGGCTGTCTGCCGTCAACGGGGGCCGAGCGCATCCGGGTTATCCATGCCGGTGGCGCGACCAGAGCCGACAGCGTCGTTAATGGAATCAACTGGTTAAAAGAGAATATTGAAGTAGATACTCAGGATTGGGTGTTGGTGCATGATGCCGCCCGACCCTGTCTGGCACCGGCCTTGCTGACGGCGTTGATTGATGGTCTGATCGACGATCCGGTGGGTGGGCTGTTGGCCATTCCGGTGGCCGACACGGTCAAGCGTGCGGATGCCGCGTTGCGGGTCGATGCCACGGTAGACCGTAAAGGGCTCTGGCAGGCCCAGACCCCGCAGATGTTCCGGATCGGGCCGCTCCGGGAGGCCCTGATGAGCGGTGACCGTGCCTTGATGACGGATGAGGCCTCGGCGATCGAGGGCCTGGGGCTCAAGCCCCGTCTGGTGCAAGGCAGCCTGAGCAATCTTAAAGTGACTTATCCCGAAGATCTGGCCCTGGCCGGGATGATTCTCGCCGCCAGTGCAACAAGGAGCGCAACATGATTCGTATCGGACAGGGCTATGACATCCATGCCCTGGTGACAGGACGCAAGCTGATTATTGGCGGCGTCGATATCCCCCATACCCATGGCCTTGATGGTCATTCAGACGCAGACGTGCTGTTGCATGCCATTACCGATGCCTTGCTCGGTGGTGCGGCCCTGCGCGATATCGGTTTTCATTTTCCGGATACCGACCCCGAATTTGCCGGCGCTGATTCGCGCGTGTTGCTCCGCGAGGCGATGCGGCGCGTGGCCGAGGCCGGCTATGGTGTGCTCAATATCGATGCCACCGTGATCGCGCAGAGCCCGAAGCTGGCCCCGCACGTGCCCGCGATGATTGCCAATATTGCCGCTGATCTCGAATTGCCCGAGAAGGATGTGAATGTAAAGGCCAAAACTAACGAGCATCTGGATGCCGTTGGCCGTAAGGAAGCGATCATTGCCCAGGCCGTGGTGCTGCTCGGTGAGCTGGCCGATGACGATGACCATGATCACGACCACGATCACTAATCTGCGTCTGTGGTGATGCTCAAGCTGCTCAGTCTGGAAACGGCGACCGATCGCGGCAGTTTCTGCCTGTGGTCGGGCCATGCCGGTGCGGCCGGCCTGATCGAGCAGCAGGTGACGACCCATCATTGTCCGGCGGGGCAGCCGCATGCCGAAACCCTACTGCCGCTCCTGCGGTCGGCATTGGCCACGGCCAGCTGGACCCTGAACGATCTGGATGCCATCGTGTTTGATGCAGGGCCCGGGATGTTTACCGG
>JBFYKG010000111.1:0-2902 GCA_041311015.1 Rhodocyclaceae bacterium
ACAGGCCGACAGAACCACCCAATCGGCATTAAGCTTGAGATTGAGCACCTGATCCATTTTAAGGAGGCCATCCCCCTGCTTCTCGCCGGTCACGAGTGGGCTCGACATCGCAAGCGCTGGCTGGGTCAGCCCATCGAGATCACCCGGTACCAAACCATGCGTCGAGAACATCACAACCGATTTCTTTGATAGATCGGCATTCAGCACATTGGTGACGCTGGCACGTTCATGGATGTATATGTCTTTATCGGGATCCGCCTTGAACACGGCTGCAACATCTTTGACTTCGACTTCGGTATCCGGCAAACGTGGCAGGAGCGCCAACTCAGCGCTACTGACGCTCCGGGTATTAGGGACACTCCGCAATTTAAGGGGCTTGCCCCGACTGGCCATTGCTCCCGAATCGGCAACCTTGTAGCCGCCTGCCTGATCAGGGCTGAAGTACGGGTCACCAAAGCCGATAAAGGTGCCGGCATTTTCAGTCGATTTAGAACCAGCACGCAACGCCGTCAGCGCCGTTACCGATGGCAGTTGCAAAATAGCGACATCCCGCACCAACCAGGGGGCATTCCGATAACCGGCAAAGTTTTGACTGCCCTTTCCGGGCTGGGCAAAGGGTTTGGTCGTCAATATGGCAATCGGCAACTGACCCAACTCTGCGTGGGGAACTGCTAGCAACACCTTCTGCCCGTCTAGGGATGACTTTACCGGGGCAAGCAGCTTGGTATAGAGCGCATTCGACAACGCAAGATCATACGGTGGGATCTCATCCACCGAGGAGACATTCGGGTCCAGTGACTTTCTTAGTCGTGTGACATCGGAGGCCACCTGTGCACGCGTGACCGGCAACACCGATGAGCCAATCAACCCCTTGTTGCTAATCACCCAAACGTAGCTTGCCCAGTCGCCAAGAAACCAATTCACCAGCACTTCACCCGCCTGAATCTGCTTGGCTGTTCGTTCAACGGTCACCGGTTTGGGGTCGACCAATTCGGCATATTCCGGAAACTTTCGAGCAATATCCTTGCGCAAATCATCCCGCTGGATTTTCAGTTTATCGACATCGGAGGTTAGCTTGGATTGAATCCCTGGCAACTGCTGACTCGCTGGGGCTGCCGCTAAAGACGCTTGAAGCTCGGTCAACGATTGAATCTGGCGCTGAGCATCCTGCTCCTTACGGGCAAGTTCAGCGAGCGTCGGATCTTTGATGGCAGCGCGCGCCGTACTTTGCGTCATCGCCTTCTGAACATTGCTGCCCTTGGCAATATCAGATAGCTGGAAGGCAAGGCCCAACTGTTCCTTGTTGCCGGCACCGGACTTGAATAAGGCATCAATGTAACCTTCTATTACAATCGACAGACGTTTCTGCTGACGAATACTCTGTGCGCCGGCCTCGGAATTCTGCTGTGCCTGACTAACGAGAACTGGCACCGATTTCGAAAAACGATCAACCGCCTCCGTATACTTGCCACTCCTATCTAGGCTTGTAGCATAGAAGGCCTGTGCCATGGCGGCCCGGGGATGGCCCTCACCAAGTTTTCTGGTCAACCCATCTGAAAGTGCGCGCGATAGCTGCTCAGCATCCGTCGTTTGCCCAACCTCAAGCAGCGCAATGATCTCCTCAAAATCACCACGCCTCTGAAGCCGGTTCTGTAGCTCTAGATTTTGAGCCAGACTTTGCTTCATCAGTCCATACTGCTCGATAGCCTGCTTGTAGTTACCGTTGGTAGAGAGGGCATCCGCATAGGCTCGCCTTGCCTCGATCACATTAAGTGACGTTTCTGAAGATCCTGACTCCTTCATGCTTTGTAGCGCCGCCTTGGATAGCTGAACGGACTCATCCAGGCGCCCCTGTTCCGCGACCGCATGTGAGAGCCCGCTGAGCGATAACGCAACACGCGGCGATGCCCGGCTCAACTCAGTCAACGTACCCTTTAATGCCTCTCGGTAGTAGTACTCCGACAACGCAGGCTTTCCCTGATCAATCGTTGATTTGCCCAGCAACCGGAGTATCTGTTCACGGCTTGCGGCAATTGAGCTGGCTTGCTGCGGTCTCCGGGTTGAGCCTGAAAACTCGCCGCTTTCCTGTCGACGCTTCTGATTCTCGATGGCCTCCTTAGCTCTCAGGAATTCGAACTCGGCTTCAACGGGTTTACCAATACCCAGAAAGTAGGTGCCACGCCCTACCCGGTAATTCTGCGTCCAGTGATCCTGCCACTCGGGCCAGCCTTTTTTATAGGTTTGCACCTCCGCGAATGCCTGGGCAAGCTGTGCATTTGCTTTTTCTGCACCTACCGTGTCGCCCAACATCAGGTAGGAGGTCAGCAGAATCCGGCTTGATCCGAGTAGAAAGCCCGCAGCGGGCTCCCTAATCTCGTTCATAACTTGCGTACCTTGCTGGATGTATTCAATGGCACGCAGTGGCTGTCCAGCCGCCATCGCCGCCGAAGCGGCACCTGAATATGAGTCAGAAACCAGCAATCGATCACTTTTAGGCGTGACATCGATGGCTTTCTGGGCATCACTTTCAGCCTGGCCTAATCTACCCAACGCGGCCGCAGACAGGGAGCGATTCTGGTAAAAGAGACAAAGCTCCCGATCTGACATGCCGGGCCCAGGAGTCGCATCAGCTTCGGCGATCATGGCCTTAATTTTTCTGGGATCGGGTTGATGCTGATCCAGCATCTTGAACACATCGGACACACTGCGCGGTGGACGAACTGCCTTCGCTTCCTCCACGGTAACAAACTGCGCGTAATCCTGGGCATGCGCCAGCATCGTTACCACCAAAAAACAAGGGATGAGCAGGTTCTTCAAACGAACCATGATGTTCACTCCGCTATCAAATTACTTCGCCGCGCACCCGGCCCGCATGATCTTGTCGTCCAGCGAGTTCCGCTCT
>JBFYKG010000112.1:0-2826 GCA_041311015.1 Rhodocyclaceae bacterium
GGGTCACCCGCATCGCGCAGGCCGACAAAATTGGTGCCCTTCACCACACGTCCGGCGGTGACATCCAGGCAGGGAATAATGCGCTTGGCCAGCATCGTCGTTTATTGATCGCCAACCAGGCCGGCAGACTTGCTCAGCTTGTCGGCTTCGGCCTGGGCCGCGCCCAGATCCAGAGAGCCGTCATAAATGGCGCGGCCGGCAATCACCCCTGTCACGCCGTCATCTTCCACGGCACACAGGGCAGATATATCGCCCATATTGGTGAGACCACCCGAGGCGATGACGGGAATCTTCAGTGCCTGCGCCAGCTTCTTGGTGGCTTCAACGTTAATCCCCGACAGCATGCCGTCCCGACCGATATCGGTGTAAATGATGGCTTCGACGCCGTAATGCTCGAACTTCTGCGCCAGATCGATCACGTCGTGGCCGGTAATCTTCGACCAGCCATCCACCGCCACCTTGCCGTCCTTGGCATCCAGACCTACGATGATGTGACCCGGAAACGCCGTACAGGCATCCTGCAGAAAACCCGGCGTTTTGACGGCCGCCGTACCGATAATGACGTAGCTGATACCCAGATCCAGATAGCGTTCGATCGTATCGAGATCGCGGATGCCGCCGCCCAACTGCACGGGGATACGCTCTTCCACGACTTCCAGAATGCTGCGTACCGCATCGTCGTTGACTGGCTTGCCGGCAAAGGCGCCATTCAGATCGACCAGATGCAGACGGCGCGCGCCCTGATCCAGCCAGGCCTGGGCCTGAGCTGCGGGACTGTTATTGAAGACCGTGGCGTCTTCCATGAGGCCTTGCTTCAGGCGAACGCACTGGCCGTCTTTGAGATCGATTGCAGGAATGATCAGCATGATGAGTGTTGATGTCGCGTCAGATCAGATAATCATACGGGCGCCCAAAGGCTCAGGGTGCCCAACTCACAAAATTGCGTAACAGCTGCAAGCCATCACGCGCACTTTTTTCCGGGTGACACTGGATAGCAAAAACATTGTCACGCGCAACCGCGCTGGTAAAAGGGATGCCGTATTCCGTCTGGCCGACCACCAGCGCCGGATCCGACGGCACAACGTGGTAGCTATGTACGAAATAGAAAAAAGCCTGGTCATCAATCCCTGCCCACAACGGGTGCGGCGACTGCGTGACCTGATTCCACCCCATGTGCGGTACTTTCAGACGTTGGCCATCTGGCCCGGCGAGATCCCGGGCAAAACGCTTAACCTGCCCCGGCAGAACGCCCAGGCCGGCGGCATCACCTTCCTCGCTGTGATCAAACAACATCTGTAGACCAATGCAGATCCCGAGGAACGGTTTATTGGCGGCGGCGTCCTTCACGACTTGACGCAGATGACGTGCATCGAGCTCGGCCATGCAGTCGCGCATGGCCCCCTGCCCCGGAAACACCACACGATCGGCCGATTCAACCACATCCGGCGTCGAGGCAAGCACCACCTCGGCGCCGTCGGCCACATGACGCAACGCCTGTTCGACCGAGCGCAGGTTGCCCATGCCATAGTCCACCACAGCAATACGGTTGGTTGACGTCATGAACAGGTCATTCCGGAATCGATCAATTTGCAGCGCACGTGTCGCCAGAAATCAGAGCGCGCCCTTCGTTGAAGGAATCACGTTCGCCTGACGCGCATCCGGCGCAACAGCCATCCGCAACGCGCGGCCAAAAGCCTTGAAGACGGTTTCGGCCTGATGGTGGGCGTTTTCGCCACGCAGATTATCGATGTGCAGCGTCACCTTCGCGTGATTCACGAAGCCATGAAAGAACTCGGAAAAGAGATCCACATCGAACTGGCCGATCCAGGCGCGCTTGAACGGCACCTCCAGCACCAGGCCGGGGCGACCCGACAGGTCGATGACAACGCGAGACAAAGCTTCGTCAAGCGGCACATAGGCATGGCCGTAACGGGCAATACCCTTCTTGTCGCCAACCGCTTCGGCAAAAGCCTGACCCAGCGTGATGCCGATATCTTCCACCGTGTGGTGGCCATCGATATGCAGATCACCCTTGGCCTTGACGGTCAGATCGATCAGGCCATGGCGGGCGATCTGATCCAGCATGTGGTCCAGAAACGGCACACCGGTTGCCAGATCGGCCTTGCCCGTGCCATCAAGATTGATCTGGACGGTAATCTGGGTTTCGAGGGTATCGCGCTGAATCGTGGCTTGCCGCATGATGGTGCAGTCCGGAAGAATTACCGCCATAATACCACCGCCGCGCAGTGCCAAACCCCTTGTTTGACGTGTTAGCGCGCCTATCTCCCTGCTTGTATCCACACCGAAAGCCCCCACCGCATGAGCCGCTTCTGGAGCCCGATCGTCCACGGACTAACGCCCTACACCCCGGGTGAGCAGCCCAAGATCGCCAACCTCATCAAACTGAACACCAACGAGTGCCCTTACCCGCCCTCACAACGCGTTCTTGCGGCGATCCAGGCCGCCGTCAACGGCGACCTCCGCCTTTATCCGGACCCCGACTCCACCGCCCTGCGCCAAGCCATTGCCGAGTACTACGGCATCGCACGTGACCATGTATTTGTCGGCAACGGCTCCGATGAAATCCTGGCCTTCGCCTTTCAGGCACTGCTCAACCACGGTGGCCCGCTGGTGTACCCCGACATCACCTACAGCTTCTACCCGGTCTATTGCCAGCTCAACAGCATCAACGCAGAAACCGTGCCATTAAAGGACGATTTCTCGCTGGATCTCAACGATATCCCTGGCCATGCTGGCGCGGTCATCTTCCCTAACCCCAACGCACCAACCGGCCAGATCGTGAGCCTGGAAGCCATCAGCCGCTTA
>JBFYKG010000043.1:0-11425 GCA_041311015.1 Rhodocyclaceae bacterium
GCTTGTTCGGCACGTACGGAATATCTTCACCGGTAAACCACAGCACCGAGTTGGTGGCTGACTTACGCGACGAACCAGTACCAACGACGTCACCAACGTAGGCGATCTGGTTGCCCTTCTTGGCCAGTTCTTCCAGCTGCTTGATCGGGCCACGGCTGCCGGGCTCATCGGCATTGATACCCGGACGCGGGTTCTTCAGCATGGCCAGGGCGTGCAGCGGAATATCCGGACGCGACCAGGCATCCGGTGCCGGCGACAGGTCATCGGTGTTGGTTTCGCCAGTGACCTTAAGAACGGTCAGCTTCTGCGAAGCGGGGACTTCCGGACGCGAGGTAAACCACTCGGCGTCTGCCCACGACTGCATTACGCCCTTGGCGTTGGCATTACCCTTGTCGGCCAGTTCCTTGACGTCATGGAAGTAGTCGAACACCAGCAGCGTTTTCTTCAGGCCTTCAGCGGCAGCAGCGCCACACTCGGCGTCGCTCAGCAGATCGATCAGCGGCTTGACGTTGTAACCGCCGAGCATGGTGCCCAGCAGTTCGGTCGCACGAACACGTGAGATCAGCGCGCACTTGATTTCGCCCTTGGCCACAGCAGCCAGGAAACCGGCTTTGACGCGAGCCGCGTCATCCACACCGGCCGGCACGCGGTAGGTGATCAGCTCAACCAGAAAATCTTCTTCGCCCTTCGGCGGATTCTTCAGCAGTTCGACCAGGTCAGCGGTCTGTTGGGCATTCAGCGGCAGCGGGGGGATCCCCAGGGCGGCACGCTCGGCAACATGGCTGCGGTAAGCTTCTAACACGGCGGTTTCCTTTCAAAAGACAGGGGAACGGCAGAGTGATACACCATCTGCCGGAAAATACGGCGAAATAACGACGCAAACCTGATTTGTAACACAAGGCGAAGCCGGAAGCGAGAGGGAAACGGCAGATTTTGCAGAACTCTTATAAAAGAGTCCAAAATGGTGCGCAAAACCGACCCATACAAGGCGACAACCGGTCTAAGACGGGCACGACAACCCGCATTCAAGGGCTGTTGAGACGTTGCTACATCGCAATCCGTGGAAGGACTTTGATTTTTAACTGCAAGCTTATGAATATCTTAAGAAATCAGCATTTGACTGATGCGGCCTAAAAGGCTTGCCCGAACCCGGAGATTGGGTTAGAGTGAACCTATGCATAAGGTTAACTCCCCCAGCAAGACGGGTCTGTTCACAACAAACCGCGTTTACAAATCAGGCAGGAAAGTACTGGTGCAAGCACTCGCTGCAATCACCATTACAAGTACGCTTGTTCCCTTTTCTACGGCCGTCCACGCAGACGAGACCGAGAAGCCGGGCCTATTCCAGCGCTACTCCGTCAACATCCAGGACCTGATCATCAAGGGACTGGAGTTCGTGGGCGTACCCTACCGTCGCGGTGGCAATACCGTGGAATCTGGTCTGGACTGTAGCGGCTTTACCCGACTGGTGTTCCTGGACTCCAACGGCATTGACCTCCCCCGCACGGCCGCCGAACAGGCTCAGGTCGGCACCAAGGTCAGCGCAGAAGAGCTGAAGCCGGGCGATCTGGTGTTCTTCAACACCATGAAACGCGCCTATTCGCATGTGGGTATCTATCTGGGCAACGACCAGTTCGTTCATGCCCCGAAGCCGGGTGCCGAGATCCGCGTTGAAAATATGCATCAGGCCTACTGGGTTGGCAAGTACAACGGCGCTCGCCGTCTTGACGGTGTCACGGCAGCACCCAGTAAAGCCCTGTCGTTCTAAATCGACTGACACCCCTGAAAACGCCGCACCTCGCGGCGTTTTTTGTTTAAGCTAGCGTCATGTCGCACATCAATGATGCCGCCCTACCCGAATCGCTGTTGCACTTCTATACAACAGCCGGGTACCCGTGCAGCTATCTACCCGAACGTCAGGCACGCTCCCAGGTTGCAGTTCCTCCCAGCCAGATTGATGCCACGACTTACGGCATGCTGGTTCATCGGGGTTTTCGCCGGAGCGGGCAGTTCATCTACCGACCGCGCTGTGACGGATGCCAGCGCTGTATACCTGTGCGGGTCCGGGCGCTTGAATTTGCACCCGATCGCACCCAGCGCAAAATTCTGAATCGTCTCAATACACCCGGTCTCATGCAGGTGACCGAACGGCCCCTGGCGTTTGACCCGGAGCACTACGCGCTCTACCGCGCCTATCAGCAGTCACGTCACCCGCAAGGCGGCATGGATGACGATGACCCGGATCAGTATCGTGAATTCCTGCTCCACAGCGGTGTCGATACCCGCCTGGTCGAGTTTCGTCTTGGCAAGAAACTGATCATGGTCAGCGTGATCGATGTGCTGGCCGATGGCCTGTCAGCGGTCTATACCTTTTTTGATCCGGAGCAGCCGAAGGCCAGTTACGGCACCTATGCGATTCTCTGGCAAATCATCCAGTGTCAGTACAACAACCTGCCCTATCTCTATCTGGGCTACTGGATTGCCGAAAGCCAGAAGATGGCCTACAAGGCACGCTATCAACCCATGGACATGCTGGACAACGGGCGCTGGATTAAAATGCCGGACCTGCCCGAGCCACTTGAGCCATTTCGAACACCATGAACCTTTACCCCCTGCTTCGCCCACTCCTCTTCAGCCTGCCCCCGGAAACAGCCCACAACCTGAGCCTCAACGGCCTCGACCAGGCCGCAAAACTGGGGGTGGTCCGCCAGAAACTGCCGGTCGATCCGGTTACCGTGATGGGTATCACCTTCCCCAATCGGGTCGGGTTGGCAGCGGGGCTCGACAAGAATGGTGATCACATCGATGGGCTGGCTGCACTGGGTTTTGGCTTCGTCGAAATCGGCACCGTGACGCCCAAGTCGCAACCGGGCAATGCGCAACCCCGGCTGTTCCGTCTGCCGGCACACAGTGCACTCATCAACCGCTTCGGCTTCAATAACGACGGCGTCGACCATCTGGTTACCAATGTACAGGCCAGCCAGTTCGTTAAGAACGGCGGCATCGTCGGAATCAACATCGGCAAGAATGCCAGCACACCGATTGATCAGGCCAACAACGATTATCTCTTCTGTCTGGAAGCCGCCTACGCCCACGCCCACTACATCACGATCAATATCTCGAGTCCGAACACCCAGAATCTGCGTTCGCTGCAGCAGGATGATGCCCTTGAAGCCCTGCTCGCCGGCCTGAAGGACCGACAGCAACGGCTTGCCGACCAGCATGGCAAATACGTGCCCATGGCGCTGAAAATTGCGCCGGATCTGGATGATCTGCAGATCGACGCGATAGCCTCGGCCGTAAGGCGCCATCGCATCGACGCCATCATCGCCACCAACACCACGCTCGAGCGCGCCGCGGTGATGGGTGATCCGTATGCCGGTGAAACCGGCGGGCTTTCGGGTAAACCGGTCTTTGAAAAATCCACGGCGGTGCTCAAAGCACTGCATACCCGACTGGCCGGTGAGATCCCGCTGATTGGCGTTGGTGGCATCAGCTCGGGGGCAGACGCCATCGCTAAACGCGAAGCCGGTGCCGATCTGGTCCAGATCTACACCGGGCTCATCTACCAGGGGCCGGCGCTGGTTCACAACGTGGGAACGGCCCTGGCCCGCCACAGCCGTCAAAGCCACCGCCCAAGCCTCTGATTTCGGGGTGTATGCTTTTAAACCGTAGTCACCCTACGGTTATTGATCCAAAATGGCATAAAGATATAGCGGATGCGTGTTGCGCCACACCATTATGGGGCGGATAATGCGCCTAGACTCTGATAAAACCGCTGTAAATTCAGGCCGCTGCGCCTAATTCTGACTAGATGACCGGATATCTCTTCATCCTCATCGGTGCCGTCCTCGTGAATAACGTGGTGCTGGTACGGATTCTCGGCCTCTGCCCCTTCATGGGGGTGTCGAGAAAACTTTCGACCGCCTACGGCATGGGCGCGGCAACGACCTTTGTGCTGACCATGGGCACCGGCGCCAGCTACATCATCGACCACTACCTGCTGATGCCTTTCGGGCTCGAATATCTGCGAACAATTTCATTCATTGTCACCATCGCAGCGCTCGTCCAGCTCACCGAACTGGTCATCCAGAAGACCAGCCCGATGCTGCATCAGGTCCTAGGGATCTACTTGCCGCTGATTACGACCAACTGTGCCGTGCTCGGTGTGCCGCTCATCAACGTCAGTCAGAACAATGGCTTCATTGCCTCGCTGGTCTTTGGCGCCGGGAGTTCGATTGGGTTTTCTCTGGCACTCATCCTTTTCGCCGGCATCCGCGAACGTGTAGATGGGGCTGATGTGCCGCTGTACTTCCGCGGCGTTGCCATTGCCATGGTAACGGCCGGGCTGATGAGCCTGGCCTTCATGGGTTTTGCCGGTCTCGACCGCTACTGACCATGGACGGCATCCTCTACGCAATCGCCATCATGGCCCTGGGCGGTGTCGTCCTGGGCGCCCTGCTGGGCTATGCGTCGACCCGCTTCAAGGTCGAGGGTGACCCGCTGGTCGAAAAGATTGACAGCATCCTGCCGCAAACCCAGTGCGGCCAATGTGGCTTCCCCGGTTGCCGACCCTATGCCGAAGCGATTGCCAAGGATGAGGCCGACATCAATCAGTGCCCACCCGGCGGCGATGAAAATATTCACAAACTGGCCGAGCTGCTCGGCAAGGAATACAAGCCCCTCTCGGCCGAACACGGCATCGAGAAACCGAAGCAGGTGGCCATCATCGATGAAAAAGTCTGTATCGGATGCACACTCTGCATACAGGCCTGCCCCGTCGATGCCATCATTGGTGCCGCCAAGCAGATGCACACGATTGCCGAAGATCTTTGCACCGGCTGCGAACTCTGCATTCCGCCCTGCCCGGTCGAGTGTATTGACATGGTCACCGTTGCCGATACACCGGACACCTGGAAGTGGATCAAGCCGGGTGCCGCGCCCCGCGTCATCCCGATCGTACCGGTAGCCGTTGCTGCGCACAGCGAGGCCGCCTGACATGAAACTCTTCAGCTTCAAGGGCGGTGTCAAACCGGATCCGAACAAAACACAATCGACCCAGCTACCGATTGCACAGGCCCCATTGGTTAGCTGCTACATCGTGCCGTTGCATCAGAGCGTTGGCGGCACACCTCGCCCAACGGTTCAGGTCGGTGATCAGGTTCTCAAGGGTCAACGACTCGGTGAGGCTGATGGCTGGGTCTCTGCCGCGGTGCATGCACCCACCTCAGGCACCGTTGTCGAGATTGGTCCACACTCTATTCCGCACCCCTCCGGGCTTCCCACCGATTGTGTCGTGATCGCGGCCGATGGGCGTGATCGCTGGATCGAACGCCAACCCTTCGACATCAATCACGCTGAGCCAGATGCGGTGCGCGACTACCTGCGCGACATGGGCATCGTCGGCATGGGGGGTGCCGTCTTTCCAAGTCACGTCAAACTTAGCGTACCGGGCGGTAAACGCATCGAACAACTGATTATCAACGGTGCCGAATGCGAACCCTTCATCACCTGTGATGACCGCCTGATGCGTGAGCAGGCCGAAGACGTGATTCAGGGAAGCGCCCTATTCGGTCGCCTCTTGCACGCGGGCAGCGTGCTCCTGGGCGTTGAAGACAACAAGCCCGAGGCAATTGCTGCGCTCAAGAAGGCCCAGACAACACTGCAGTTGCCGGTGCAGGTTGTGACGGTGCCCACCATCTACCCAACAGGTGGCGCCAAAGAACTCATTCGTGTGCTGACCGGCAAAGAAGTCCCGGGCAGCAAGCGCTCAACCGATTTCGGTGTACAGGTTTTTAATGTGGCCACCGTGCAATCCGCGTGGCGAGCGATCACCTATGGCGAACCGCTCATCTCCCGCATCGTCACCCTCAGCGGGGCGGTCGGCGAGGCTCGGAACTGGTCGGTCCCTATCGGGATGCCGATCGAGGATCTGGTCAAGCTGGCACAACCACGCCCTGACATGGATGGCGTGATCATGGGCGGACCCATGATGGGGTTCCGAATCCCGTCGACTGCGTCCCCGGTCGTCAAGGCGACCAACAGCCTGATTGTTCACGCGCCAGGTCTATTCCCACCCAAGCCAGCGGAGCTGCCCTGTATCCGTTGTGGCAACTGCGCCCAGGCGTGTCCCCAGGAGCTGCAACCCTTCGAACTCTACTGGTGGTCACGCGCTGCCAAATTCGAGAAGCTCGAGAGCTACAAACTCTTCGATTGTATCGAGTGCGGTTGCTGCGACTATGTCTGCCCAAGCCATATCCCGCTCGTGAACTACTTCCGTTTTGCCAAGAGCGAGATTCAGGCCGAAGCGCGCGAACAGCGTATTGCCGATGCTGCCCGCGATCGTCACGAATTCCGTCAGGAACGTGCCGAACGCGAGAAGCGAGAAAAGGCCGAGCGACTGGCCAAAGCCAGCGCTGCGCGTAAGGCCGAAGGCACCGATCTCTCCTCTGCAGCCGCGCCGGCCACCCCCGCAGCTACGATAAAAGACCCGGATGCGGCACCCGATATCTCCAGCCACCCGGACCAGGCATCGACACCGATTGCGATCGATAATCACCCGGTGCTCGACGCATCCGCCAAACAGGCGGCGATTGCAGCGGCTGCCGAGCGGGCGCGCATCAAACGCGAACAACACGCCAGCAAGACTGGCGACACGTCCCATTGAACCTTTTGACGACCCCATCGTGTCCTTTCAAACCCCCAACATCCTGACCCAGTCGCCGTACCTGGTTCAACCTGTCAGCGTGACCCGCATCATGCTGAAGGTGTTGCTGGCACTCCTGCCCGGTATTGCGATCTATACGTGGCTGTTTGGTCCCGGGATCATTGTCCAACTCTTGCTGGCCACCACCACGGCCATCGTTGCTGAGGCCGGCTTTTTGCGGCTGCGTCATCGTCCGATCATGCCGGCGCTTTCTGATCTGTCAGCCGTTGTGACCGCCTGGCTGATTGCGCTCTCATTTCCGCCGCTGGCACCCTGGTGGCTGATCGTGCTGGGTACGGCCTTCGCCATCATCATTGCCAAACATCTCTATGGCGGCCTTGGCCAGAATCCCTTCAACCCGGCCATGGTGGCCTACGCACTCTGCATCGTGTCGTTTCCGGCGTTGATGTCGCAATGGCCTCACCCGTTATCCCATGGCGGATTGCCGATGCTCGACCAGATCATTGCCATCTTCCAGCCGGAGCGTATCGACGCCTGGGCCGGCGCCACACCGCTAGACCATCTGAAAACCACATTACGACTGGCATCGGGCAACGATACCCTCACCGTTCAGAGCATTCTCCGCGATCACACGATCTATGGCGTCGGTGGCGGCAACGGCTGGGAGTGGGTCACACTGGCATGGCTGATCGGTGGGCTGTGGTTGATCCAGCAGAAAGTCATCACCTGGCATATTCCGACTGCGCTCATTGGCGGCATGGGCGCCATAGCGCTTGGCTTCTGGTTGTTTGATTCCCAACATTACGCCAACCCCCTCTTCCACCTTTTAGGTGGGGCTACCCTCCTAGGTGCATTCTTTATCGCCACCGATCCGGTTAGCGGCGCCACCACACCACGTGGCAAACTCATCTTTGCTGCGGCCATTGGCATCCTCGCCTACCTGATCCGTGTCTTTGGTGCATTCCCCGACGGCGTTGCGTTTGCCGTGCTGATCCTCAACATGTGCGTGCCACTGATCGACATGTATACCCAACCGCCGATCTTTGGTGAAAAGCACAATGGGGGTGGCGTATGAGTACGCCTGCAGAAAAACATGCCCTGCGCGTCTCCGGTGAAACGGCGCTAACACTGGTCGCCTTTATCGTCTTCTTCACTGCACTGCTGGCCTGGGCCTTTCTGTTTACCCGGCCAACGATCGAACAATCGGCCCGCGCTGAAAAAATGGCCGTGCTCAACCAGATTCTGCCTACGTCCCTGTATAGCAACGACCCATTAACCGATACCCTGACCCTCCCGGCTGAAACGGCGCTGGGCACCACCGCCGAGAGCACGGTGTACCGTGCCCGCCTGAACGGCAAACCCAGCGCCCTCGTCCTCGACGTGGTTGCGCCCGATGGTTACAGCGGCAATATCCGCATGCTGGTCGCTTTTGGAAATGACGCTCAGGTGATCGGTGTCCGTGTGGTCGAACATAAGGAAACCCCGGGCCTCGGGGATTACATCGATCCCCGCAAGGATAAGAACAAGGCACACCCCTGGATCAATCAGTTTGATCAGGTGTCGCCAAGCCTGGGAGAACAAGGCTGGCATGTCCGCAAGGATGGCGGCAACTTTGACGCTTACGCCGGTGCCACGGTAACACCACGCGCTGTGGTCAAGGCAGTTTATAAGGCCAAACGCTTTGTCGAAGCCAATCGCCAGGCCCTATTCACCCGCAAGACCACCAACGACCCGACTGACGGTCGTTGATAACCGATACGCCGGAGACACGACGCATGTGGATCACACGTAAAGAATTCAAGGACATTGCCGCCAAAGGCATCTGGAAGCAGAACACCAGCCTCGTCCAGATTCTTGGTCTCTGTCCATTGCTGGCGGTGACGACCAACATGGTTAATGGCGTCATGCTCTCGCTCGCCACGCTACTGGTCATGTCCCTCTCGAATTTCGCGGTTTCGAGTCTGCGCCATTTCATCCCCTACGAGATCCGCATTCCGGTATTCATCCTCATTGCCGCAGCGCTGGTCACCGTGGTTGATTTACTGATGAATGCCTATCTGCACGGACTCTATGTGGTGCTGGGTATCTTTATTCCGCTCATCATTACCAATTGCATCGTGCTCGCGCGCATTGAGGCGTTTGCTGCTAAAAATCCCCCCGTGCCTGCGGCCAGCGATGGCGCCATGATGGGGGTCGGCATGTTGTGGACCCTGGCTCTGATCGGCGCACTGCGCGAGCTGATTGGCAGCGGGACGCTGTTCAGTGGTATTGATCTAGTCATTCCGGGCGCTCAGGCGCTGCAATTACTGCCCGCCGATTATCCGGGCCTCTTGCTGGCCATCCTGCCACCCGGTGCATTTATCGTTCTTGGTTGCATTATTGCGGCCAAGAACTGGATTGATGCCCGCCAGGCAGATCGGGCAATCAGCGCCGCAAGCCCGGTCAGCGTTGGCGGCTGTCATTAATCCCGCTGGTCAGCGTCCCGCATGAACAAAGCGCAGCGGGTCGAATTTTTTAGTCGCCTGCAGGCGGCCAACCCGCACCCGACCACCGAGCTGGAATATGGTTCGACGTTTCAGCTGCTGATCGCCGTGATACTTTCAGCCCAGGCCACCGACAAAGGCGTGAACCTGGCAACGCGCCAGCTCTTCAAAGATGCGCCAGATGCTGCATCGATGGCGGCATTAGGCGTTAAAGGGTTGACACCGTATATCAAAACCATCGGCCTCTACCCGACCAAGGCAAAGAATGTCATCGCCACCTGTAAGATTCTGCAGGATCAATATACAGGTGTGGTGCCTGAGGACCGCGAAGCACTCGAAGCACTGCCCGGGGTTGGCCGCAAAACCGCCAATGTTGTCCTCAACACCGCCTTCGGTCACCCGACCATGGCGGTCGATACCCATATTTTCCGCGTCTCCAATCGCACAGGCCTCGCACCCGGAAAAACACCCCTAGCGGTTGAACAGAAGCTCCTCAAGGCCGTACCGCCGGAGTTTCTGCACGACGCCCACCACTGGCTGATTCTTCTGGGCCGCTACATCTGTAAGGCGCGCAAGCCAGAATGCGAGCGTTGCCCGGTGGTGGATCTCTGCCGCGCACCCGACGCCAAAGCCGCGCTTAAAAAACTAAGCGCGCGCCAGTAGAATAGGCTCATGATTTTTACACCCACCAAAGACCAGGTGCGCCACTTCTTCTGTGAAGCGCGCCGCAAACAGCGGGACCATCTCCCACTAGATGGTGCCGAAGCGATAGCAGCCGATGTGATCGCCCTGCACCCTGAATACCATGCGCTGCTCGATGATCCGGAAGCGGCCATCGCCGGTGAATGGACGCCTGAGCAAGGCACCATGAACCCGATGCTGCACCTGTCGCTCCACATGGCTTTGTTCGAGCAACTCTCGGTCGATTCGCCGCCAGGTATTCGCGCCGTATATGAACAACAGGCCGCCAAACTGGGCGATACCCACGAAGCCCTGCATAGGATGCTGGAGTGTCTGGGGGAAACGGTCTGGCATGCACAGCAGCCTGGCGGTATTTTTGACACCGAGGCTTACTTAGAGCGATTGCGGAAGCTATAGGCAAAAAAAACGGCGTCCGAGGACGCCGTCTTACGTGATCGGTTAAAAACCGATTACATATGGATACCGCCGTTCAACGAGAAGTCGGCACCTGTCGAGAAGCTGCCATCCGGGCCAGCCAGCCACGACACGATCGAGGCGATTTCTTCTGGCGTACCCAGACGCTTCACCGGCACGCCAGCAATAATCTTCTCGAGCACATCTTCACGAATGGCCTTGACCATATCGGTGCCGATGTAGCCCGGCGACACGGTGTTCACCGTAACACCCTTGCTGGCGACTTCCTGGGCCAGAGCCATGGTGAAGCCGTGCATACCGGCCTTGGCGGTCGAATAGTTGACCTGACCCATCTGACCCTTCTGACCATTCACCGACGAGATGTTGATGATGCGACCCCAGGTGCGATCGATCATGCCATCAACCACTTGCTTGGTAACGTTGAACATCGAGTTCAGGTTCGTGTCGATCACGGCGTCCCATGCTTCACGGGTCATCTTGCGGAACATGCCGTCACGGGTAATGCCGGCGTTGTTAACCAGAACGTCGATCTCGCCGACTTCTTTTTTCACTTTTTCGAAAGCGGCGACGGTGCTATCCCAATCGGCCACATTACCTTCTGAGGCAACGAAGTCATAACCCAGCGCTTTTTGTTCTGCCAGCCACTTGTCTTTGCGTGGCGAATTCGGGCCACAGCCTGCAACAACGGTAAAACCGTCTTTGGCGAGGCGCTGACAAATTGCGGTTCCGATACCACCCATACCACCTGTTACATACGCTACACGCTTGCTCATACTTCTGTCTCCCGATTTATTCTTTTGGCGCCATAATTATGGCGCTCTGTTTTGCATCCTGTAACAAATCCACGCATTTGTAAATACGCATGGCACAACTTTCCTCGCTATTACTTTCAATTAGCTGACAAATGGATGCTAAGTACGATCCTGTAGGATAGATCCATGCAAATGAGACTTCCCCCGGTTGCTACCATCGTGATTGCCCAGCTTTTTGGCACATCACTGTGGTTTTCTGCCAACAGTGCTGCGAGCAGCCTGATGTTGGCCTGGGGCATTTCCGAAGCCGATATCGGACTATTAACCAATGCCGTGCAACTGGGTTTTATTCTTGGCACCCTGACATTTGCCCTATCCGGCCTCGCCGATCGCTTTGATGCCAGCAA
>JBFYKG010000113.1:0-2810 GCA_041311015.1 Rhodocyclaceae bacterium
GCCTTCGGCGCTGCTCAGGTCAACATGGGCGCAGAGGGTTTGCAGCAGAAATTCCGAGAGCGGCGTGGCCCGGTCAATTGCCGCCTGGAACGCATCTTTACCCAGATCGCGGACATAGCTGTCGGGGTCGTGTTCGGGCGGTAGAAACGCAAAGGCCAGCACCTTTTGCTCGGCCAACGCTTCGAGGCTGTTCTCCAGCGCGCGCCAGGCAGCCTTGCGCCCGGCAGCATCACCATCGAAACAGAAGACCACCCGGTCCACCATGCGCAGTAGTTTGCGGATGTGGGTCGTGGTGGTTGCGGTACCCAGAGTGGCCACCGCATTGCCAATCCCGTGTTGCGCCAGAGCCACCACATCCATGTAGCCTTCGACGACGATCACCGTGTCGGTCTGGCGACAGGCTTCGCGCGCCTGCGGTAGGCCAAAGACTTCGCGCCCCTTTTCAAAGAGCGGCGTTTCCGGCGAGTTCAGATACTTGGGTTCGCCCTGATCCAGAATGCGGCCGCCAAAGGCAATGACCTGACCCTTCTGATCCAGAATCGGGAACATGACGCGATCGCGGAAGCGGTCATAACGCCGCTTCTGCTCGTTCTCGATGACGAGGCCGTCCTTGATCAGCGTCTGGAAGGCGGCGTTGTCGTAGTCTGGAAAAACAGCACGCAGATTCTGCCAGCCTTCAGGCGCATAGCCGATGCCAAAGCGGGCGGCGATTTCGCCGGTCAGGCCGCGGCCCTTGAGGTAGGCAATGGCGCGGGGTGATTTCTTGAGCTCGTCGCGATAGTACTTATGCGCCTTGAGCATCACATCGAGCAACGAGGGGCCTTCTTCCGCTTGGGCCGCCGGTTTGCGAAAAGCACGATCGTTGTCTTCCTGCGGTACCGTCAGCCCGCAATGGCGGGCCAGTTCCTCGATCGCATCCGGAAAGCTCAACCCCTGATGCTCCATCAGGAAACCAATGGCGGTGCCATGCGCGCCACAGCCAAAGCAGTGATAAAACTGCTTGGCCGGGCTTACGGTAAACGACGGCGACTTTTCCTTGTGAAACGGGCAACACGCGGCGTAGTTGGCCCCGGCCTTTTTGAGCGGCACCACACGGTCGATGATCTCGACGATATCGATCCGGGCCAGCAGCTCCTGAATAAAGGATTCCGGGATCATGGTCGTCGCGTCTCGCTCGCTGAGGGTCGATGGTTATTTAGCCCTGGAGGGCGGCCTTGACCAACTGCGAGACGGCCGCCAAATCGGTCTTGCCTGCCAGCTGCGGCTTGAGCACGCCCATGACCTTGCCCATATCGGCCGGGCCCGCAGCGCCGGTTTGAGCGATGGCGGCTTTAACGGCGGCAGCAACCTCATCGGCCGACATCTGGGCCGGTAGATAGGGTGAGAGCACGTCAATCTCGGCGCGTTCGGCCGCGGCCAGGTCGTCACGACCGGCTTGCTCGTACTGGTTGATGCTGTCGCGGCGTTGTTTGATCAGCTTATCGACCACGGCAACCACGGCGGCATCATCGAGTGTGATGCGTTCATCCACTTCGCGCTGTTTGATGGCGGCGAGTAACAGACGAATGGCCGCCAGGCGATCTGTTTCGCGCGCCTTCATGGCGCTCTTCATGTCGTTGGTGATCTGGTCTTTGAGGCTGATCGTCATGGCGGTACTCATTGTGTCGGCGGGGTGCCCCGAAAATTTCGAGGCTGCTAAAACGGCAAAAGCCGCCGGAGGCCGGCGGCTTTCGAGAATCGTCGCTAAGCGGCGATTAGTAGAGCTTGCGCGGCAGCTGCTGGCTGCGCAGGCGCTTGTGCAGACGCTTTACAGCGGCGGCCAGCTTGCGCTTACGCTCGGCGGTCGGCTTCTCGTAGAACTCACGGGCACGCAGTTCGGTCAGCAGACCGGTTTTTTCGACAGTGCGCTTGAAGCGGCGCATGGCGACTTCGAACGGCTCGTTTTCCTTAACGCGAACGCTGGGCATTCAATCAACTCCAATCGGTTTGAAACTTGCTCCGGCAATGCGGCCGGGGCAGGGATGAAATCTTCAGAACCGTCGATTCTACGACAAAAACCGGAAAAATCAAAATATTCCGTACGGCGGGCACCCCGCCGCAGGGGCGCTCGCTACAATAATGCCCCATGACACCGCTGCAAAACCCCGGGCTGAACGCCCCGGAATCCGCTAAACCCCCGCTGGTGCTGGGGGTGGAGTCATCCTGCGACGAGACCGGGGTGGCGCTGGTGACCCTGGATGCGCAAACCGGGGCACCCCGATTGCTGGGGCAGGCGCTGCACACGCAAGTGGCCATGCATGCGGCCTATGGCGGCGTGGTGCCGGAACTGGCCTCGCGTGACCATATTCGCCGCGTGGTGCCGCTTACCCGCCGGGTGCTGGCGGATGCCGGCCTGACCCTCGCCGACCTGGACGCCATTGCCTATACGGCTGGCCCCGGCCTGGCTGGGGCCCTGCTGGTGGGTAGTGCCTTTGCCGAAGCGCTGGCCTTTGCGCTGGATAAACCCGTGGTGCCGGTGCATCACCTCGAGGGGCATCTGCTGTCGCCTCTGCTGGCGGCAGAACCGCCAGCATTTCCGTTTGTGGCTCTGCTAGTTTCGGGCGGCCATACCCAGCTCATGCGGGTGACTGGCGTGGGGCAGTACGAATTACTGGGCGAAACGCTCGACGATGCCGCCGGCGAGGCCTTTGATAAAACGGCCAAACTCTTGGGTCTGGGCTACCCGGGCGGGCCGGCACTCGCCAAACTGGCCGAGACGGCTGACCCGGCGCAGGTGTCCGAGATCAAACTGCCCCGCCCGATGCTGCATT
>JBFYKG010000114.1:0-2803 GCA_041311015.1 Rhodocyclaceae bacterium
GTGCCGCACCGGTCCCTGTGCCGCCACCCATACCGGCGGTAATAAAAACCATGTGCGCGCCCTGTAAAGTTTGCTTGATCTGCTCCCGCTGCTCTTCAGCCGCCGCACGCCCAGCTGCCGGCTTGGCGCCAGCACCCAGACCCGAGCCACCCAACTGCATGCGATGACCGGCCAGGCTGTTGTTCAGGGCCTGGGCATCGGTATTCGCGGCAATGAACTGCACGCCGTGCACGTTCTCTCGGATCATGTGGTCGATGGCATTGCCACCCGCACCACCCACACCGATCACCTTGATGATCGTGCCGTTTTCTTCTTTCTCGATAATTTCAAACATGGTTGCCTCCGTTAAAAGCGGTTTGTTACGTGAATAAGTTACTGCGTTGATGCTGTGCTGCTTGCTGCCACTTCGCGATCCCGTACTGCGCATACGTGACCGGAAATTCCTGAATTAGAAATTCTTCTCGAACCAGGCGCGCATGGTGCCGAAGACGTCTTTGACGCCACTGCCCTGCTTTTCGCGGACTTGCTGGCCGCGCTTGCGCTGGTTATAGGCTTCGAGGATCAGACCAAAAGCCGTTGCATAGCGCGGCGACTTGATCACATCCACCAGCGGGCCGCTGTACTTGGGCTCACCCAGGCGCACCGGCATGTGGAAAATTTCCTCACCGAGTTCGATCATGCCGGGCATGGATGCCGAGCCACCCGTAATGACGATGCCAGACGAGAGGACGTTCTCGTACCCCGAACGACGCAACTCGGCCTGGACGATTTCGAACAGCTCTTCGACACGCGGCTGGATCACATCCGCCAGTGCACGGCGTGACAGCTTGCGGCTGGGTCGATCATCCACACCGGCCACTTCAATCACTTCTTCCGGGTTGGCCAGATCGGCCAGCGCACAACCCGAACGACGTTTGATGTCTTCCGCGTCACGCGTCGGCGTGCGGAGCGCCATGGCGATGTCGTTGGTCACCTGGTTGCCGGCAATGGGGATGACCGCGGTATGACGGATGGCGCCCTGCGCCCAGACAGCGATATCGGTCGTGCCGCCACCGATGTCGATCAGGCAGACGCCCAGATCTTTTTCGTCTTCTGACAGCACGGCGTAGCTGGAAGCCAGTGGCTGCAGGATCAGATCGTTCACGTCGAGCCCGCAACGGCGTACGCACTTGACGATGTTCTGTGCAGCCGAGATGGCGCCGGTGACGATATGCACCTTCACTTCCAGGCGCATACCACTCATGCCGATTGGCTCGCGGATCCCGTCCTGGCCGTCAATGACGAATTCCTGCGTGAGGATGTGCAGGATTTCCTGTTCGGCGGGAATCGGCATCGCGCGCGCAGTTTCAATCACGCGGTCGACGTCGCTCGGCGTCACTTCTTTATCCTTGATGGCGACCATGCCATTGGAGTTAAAGCTACGGATGTGGCTACCGGCGATCCCGGTATAGACATCCTTGACCTTGCAGTCCGCCATTAACTCCACTTCCTGAATCACCTTGGAGATCGTCTGCACGGTTTCTTCGATGTTCACGACGACACCGCGCGAAAGGCCGCGTGCTTCCTGCGCACCGACACCCAGCACATTGAGGCGCCCATCCTGGGCAATTTCAGCGACTACGGCGACAATCTTGGATGTACCAATGTCGAGGCCGACAATCAGTTCTTTGCTCTCTCTGCTCATGACTTACCTTTACGGTCGGAGGGGGTTGAAGATGACGATGCTGCTGCCGGATAGCGCACAGCCACACCGGCGGGGTAACGTAGGTCGACAACGATCGGTGCCACGGCACGGTTGCCGACCAGTTGGGGATACAGTTGAACGAAGGTAGCGACCAGGTCATCGGCGCTATTCAATGTGCGTTCACGACCTAGCTCGATGCGGGTGCCGTTGTCGAGGCGCATGCTCCACGAAAGCCGCGGGCTTTGATCCAGCTGACGGATCGTCCGGCCGGTGGGCTGTAGCAGGGTGTTGTAGCGGACGTAACGGGCCATCAGATCATTGCCCGTATCCAACGGCCCATGCAGCACCGGGAGCGCGCCCGTATCTTTAGGCAGAGTGCTGTCCGCCACCTCAAAGGTGTCACCATCGCGGTTCAACCACACCGAAAAACCCCGCTCACCCTCATTACCCCAGCGCGCCACCGGTACCTGCTCATCAATATCGAGCGCCACACTGCCCAACCCCTGACGCCGGACATCGGCACGATAGACCCAGGGTTGACGTTCGGCGCCCTGGCGAATGGCCTTCAGATCTACGGTAAAAAAGTTACCGCCAATGGCCGGCGCAATACCGGCACGGATATCTTCGATCTGCACCCGGACCAACGGTTTGCTCAGATAGACCTCACGCACCGGAATCAACGGCAGCCGGATCACCATCAGCACCACCGTCACCAGGATGAGCAATAGACCCAGCCCCCAGAGCAGGCTGGCCAGCCGGTTCATCAGGTCAGGACGATTCCAGATCATGTCGTTTCGCCTCGCGCCTCAGTGACCGGAATCCAGCGCGGCCATCGCTGCCACGGTGAGCACCAGATGGTCATAATCCACGCCCGCCGCTCGGGCCGCCATCGGCACCAGGGAGTGGTCGGTCATACCCGGCGCCGTATTGGCTTCGAGCACATAGGGTGCCCCGGCGCTATCGAGCAGAAAATCGATGCGGCCCCAGCCACGGCACCCCAGCGCTTCAAAGGCTTCAACCGCCAGATCCTGCATGTGCTGCACCTGGGATTCCGGCAGGCCGCATGGGATGTTGTATTGGGTATCGTCGCGGTTGTACTTGGCTTCGTAATCGTAAAAC
>JBFYKG010000044.1:0-11268 GCA_041311015.1 Rhodocyclaceae bacterium
GGAACATGCCAGCGAAGTGGCACGTCTTGAAGAGCTTTCGGCGTTGCTCCAGAACCTGGAAAGTGCCGTTGCCGTAGCCCAGACTTCGCTGACCGAGCGATTGTCGGTTCGTGAAGCAGCCAGCCGTTCGCTGCGCGATGCCCGCGATGCCATGGTCAAGGTCGAGCGCGAAGTTCAGGAGGCCGAGTTTTCCTGTCGCGAATGCCAGACCCGGTTGGACGATCTGAATACGCAGAGTCGTCTCTCGGTGGATGAATGCCGCCGTATTGATGACGCGACCCAGCAGGCCAAAACCGAACTGGCGCACGCCGATGGCGATGAGTTACGCGAGAAGCTCGAATCTGCCCTGATGTTGCGGGGCGAACGCGAGCAGGCGTTGGCCGAAGTGCGTGATAGTGCAGAAAGCCATGCGGCGGCACTGCGCACCCAGGAAGAAAATCGCTTGCGGATGGAGCAGCAACTCGATCCGATCCGTACCCGCATTAATGATCACCAGCTTAAACTGCAGGCGGCCGAACTGGCCGCTGCCCAGTTCGAAGCATTACTGACGGAAGCCGGTTGCACGACTGAGCAGATCAACGCGTTGCTTGAAACCATTGGTGATCTCAAGCCGGCCCCGCTGCAGGCCGCGATCACACGGCTGCAACGGGAAATCGAAGCCATGGGACCGGTGAACCTTGCGGCGCTTGTCGAGCTGAATTCGGCGCAGGAACGTAAGACCTTCCTGGACGCCCAGTCCGACGATCTGTTGCGCGCCATGGAAACGCTTGAAAACGCCATCCGCCGTATCGACAAGGAAACCCGCGCGCTACTGCAATCGACCTTTGATTCGGTCAACGATCATTTTGGTGCGCTCTTCCCGACCCTGTTTGGTGGTGGCGAAGCCCGCCTGATCATGACCGGTGACGAGATCCTCGATGCGGGGGTGCAGGTCATGGCGCAACCGCCGGGCAAGAAGAACTCGACGATCCATCTGCTGTCGGGTGGCGAGAAAACGCTCACAGCGATTGCACTCGTCTTCTCGCTGTTCCAGTTGAATCCGGCACCGTTCTGCCTGCTCGACGAAGTCGATGCGCCACTCGATGACGCCAATACCGTCCGCTTCTGCGAGATGGTCAAGCGCATGGCTGACAAGACCCAGTTCCTGTTCATCAGTCATAACAAGATTGCGATGGAAATGGGGAACCAGCTGGTCGGTGTGACGATGCAGGAGTTCGGTGTGTCACGAATCGTTGAAGTGGATATGGAAGAAGCACTGCAAATGCGTGAAACCACGGTGGGTTGATCATGAATGAACTGCAACTGAGTCTGCTTGGCCTTGGTGTTGTTGCCATCCTGCTGGTGGTGGTCTACAACCGCTGGCTGGAGCGTCAATATCGAAAAACGCATGCGCCTGAACCGATGCCAGCCGAGGACACGCCTGCGACACCATCAGACAGCGTTCGTCAGGAGCCCAGCTGGGATTCGGCAGACCCGTTATCGGTGAGTGCTGATTTTGAAATTCCGGCAGAACATATCGCTGTTAGCGTGACGGAACCGACATTCGAGACCGTCAATGCGGCAGAGGCGCTGCCTGCCTTATCCGAAGCAGAAGCCTGGGTAGATGCGATTGCCACGCTGCGTTTCTATGAGCCGCGTACGGCAGCATCGATTCGCGATACCGTCGAACAGATGGGGGTCGCACGTTTTGACCGTGTCGAGTGTTATACCGGTGACGCCTGGCACCTGACCGACCGCTTACCGGTGAATGCACTGGTCAGCAATGTGCGTTGCCGTCTGCAACTGGCAAGCCGCCGTGGTTCGGTATCTCCGGATGTGCTGCATGAATGGATGCGCGCAGTAGAAAGCCTGGCTCAGGTCCTGTCGGCGGGGCTGTCTGTCGAATCGGAGAGCAAGATTCTCGAACGAGCCGGCAATCTCGATGCCTTCTGCGCCCGGGTTGATGCGCTGATCAATATCAATCTCAGACCCCGTGCCGGCGAAGCGCCGGATTTTTCAGCCGCGCTGAAAGGGCTCGATCTTGTAGGGTCGTACCCATCGTTTGCACGCCTCAGTGCGTCGGGTGAGGTGGATTTCCAGGTGGTGGCTGACGAGGCGACCGGCATGTTGGGTCTGACACTGGATTTTCCACACGTCAACCGACCTGATCTGGCTGTAAGCGAGATGCTCGAGTTGGCCCGATCGTTGGCGACAACGCTGGATGCGGATATTGTCGACGAGGGCGGGCGGCCGCTGGACGAGGCAGGGATGGCGTTGCTGGCCAACCAGGTCGTCCGGCTTTCTGCGGCACTCCAGGCCCAGGGCATCGAACCCGGGTCGCCGCTGGCGCGTCGTCTTTTTGCCTGAGTGGTTGTGCAGGACGCGTTTGATTTCAACGCGCCGTCGCAGTCAACGGCGACAGCGACCGACATATCGGGTGCCGCTACCGGACGCGTGCAGGTACTTCGAGATCTGCTGGACCGTTATGCCCACGCTTACTACGTCTGTGATGCACCCGAAGTACCTGATGCCGAATATGACCGGCTCTTTCGCGAACTTGAATCTCTGGAGTCGTTGCATCCTGAGTTATTGACACCGGTTTCGCCAACCCAACGTGTCGGCGCGCCACCGTTATCTGCATTCGAGCAGGTTACCCACCGGGTGCCGATGTTGTCGATCAATAATGCCTTTGATGCGTCCGAAGTCGCGGCTTTTGATCAGCGATGTCGTGATGGACTCGGGCTGGATGCCAGTGCACCCGCCATTGATTATGCCTGCGAACCCAAGTTTGATGGCCTGGCGATTTCACTGGTGTACGAGGATCGCTGTTTCGTCCAGGGTGCAACCCGCGGTGATGGGACGACTGGTGAGGATGTCACGCTTAATCTGAGAACCATCCGGAGCATTCCGCTGCGACTCGGTGATCAGGCGCCAGCGGGGCGCTTCGAGGTCCGCGGTGAGGTGCTGATTCGTCGAGAAGATTTTGTCCGTTTGAATACGGCCCAGGCGGCGGCTGGCGACAAACTGTTTGCCAATCCGCGCAATGCGGCCGCGGGGAGTCTGCGTCAACTCGATTCTGCCGTCACCGCCGCAAGACCACTGACCTTTTTTGCCTACGGCATTGCAGGCCTGGAGGCTGATGCAGCACCGGCGCAGTTATACCCCACGACCCAGGCTGATATTTTGACCCTCTTGGCTACTTTGGGTTTCCGGGTGGCCGAAACCCGGGCGGTTGTTTCGGGGGCGGCCGGATTGCAGGCCTATTACGAAGCCATGGCGCAGAAGCGGCCCACGCTGGCCTATGACATTGATGGTGTGGTGTACAAAGTTAATCGCCTCGATCAGCAGATGCAACTGGGATTTGTCGCACGGGCCCCCCGGTTTGTTGTGGCGCATAAGTTTCCGGCCGAAGAAGCGTTGTCCCGGGTGCTGGCAATCGATGTCCAGATCGGACGGACAGGGGCGGTCACGCCTGTTGCGCGGCTGGAACCTGTTTTTGTCGGGGGCGTGACCGTAACCAATGCCACGTTGCACAATTTTATCGAGATTGCACGTAAGGATATTCGGGTCGGCGATACCGTTATCGTGCGTCGGGCCGGCGATGTCATTCCCGAGGTCGTTTCGGCCCTGATAGACCGACGGCCGCTGGATGCCGCAGGTCAGCCGCAGCATGAACCGATCCGTTGTCCGGTGTCTTGCCCCGAGTGTGGCTCGCATGTCGAGTTGCCACCCGGCGAAGCGGTTGCCCGCTGCACGGGGGGGCTCGTATGCCCGGCCCAGCGTAAACAGGCGCTGAAACACTATGCCTCACGGCGGGCCATGGATATCGAGGGCCTCGGCGAGAAGGTGGTGGATCAGCTGGTCGATGCCGGGCTGGTGCATTCGCCAGCCGATTTGTACGTGTTGACCGTTGCCCAGTTGGCTGCACTGGAGCGCTTTGCCGATAAGTCGGCGGAGAATCTGGTCGCTGCCATCCAGCGGAGTTGTGAGGCCCGGCTCGACCGACTCATCTACGCGCTGGGTATTCGCAATGTGGGAGAGCAGACCGCCAAGGATCTGGCCCGCCACTTCGGCACACTTGATGCCCTGATGGCGGCCGATACCGAGGCCTTGCTCCGGGTGCCGGATGTCGGGCCCGTTGTGGCGGATTCGATTGCAGCCTTCTTTGCTGAGGACCACAATCGGGATGTGATTGCGCGACTTCGTGCCGCCGGTGTCCATTGGGAGGATGTTCCGGTGGCTGAAAACAACGGCAAGCTGGGCGGTAAAACCTTCGTCCTGACCGGCACCTTGCCCAATCTTTCGCGCGATGAGGCCAAGGCATTGATCGAGGCTGCCGGGGGGAAGGTGGCAGGTTCGGTGTCGGCGAAAACCGATTTCGTGGTTGCCGGCGAGGCGGCCGGTAGCAAACTTGAGAAGGCGCAAGCACTGGGTATCGCGGTGCTTGATGAGGCCGGACTGCTGCAACAGTTACAATCCTGACTATTCACTATGACGCATGCTACGGAGTGTTCGATGAAAAAGGTACGTAAGGCCGTATTTCCGGTCGCCGGTCTGGGAACCCGTTTTCTGCCCGCCACCAAAGCCAGCCCCAAGGAAATGCTGACCGTGGTCGATAAGCCGCTGATCCAGTATGCCGTTGAAGAGGCCGTGGCGGCTGGTATCACCGAAATGGTTTTTGTCACCGGGCGGAGCAAGCGCGCGATTGAAGATCATTTTGATAAGGCCTATGAACTGGAAAGTGAGCTGGCCCAGAAAAACAAGCAGGCGCTGCTCGATATCGTGCAGAACATCCTGCCCAAGCACGTCAACTGCATCTATATCCGTCAGGCTGAGCCACTGGGCTTGGGGCACGCCGTTCTCTGTGCCCAGCCAGTGATCGGTGACGAACCCTTTGCCGTGCTGCTGGCCGATGACCTGCTCGATGGGACAACACCGGTCATGAAGCAGATGGTCGATTGTTACGACTATTACCGGTGTTCGGTACTGGGTGTTCAGGATGTGCCGCGTAGCGATACCAAGAGCTACGGCATCGTCGATGCCAAGTCGGTGTCGGATCGTCTCGAACAGGTCAATGCGATTGTCGAAAAGCCGGACCCCGCCACGGCGCCTTCCACGCTGGCGGTGGTGGGTCGGTATATTCTGTCAGGCCGTATTTTTCACCATCTCGAACGCGTTCAGCCCGGTGCGGGTGGCGAGATCCAGCTGACCGATGGAATTGCCAGTCTGCTGGCCGAAGAACAGGTGCTGGCGTATCGCTACGATGGTGTCCGCTACGATTGCGGCTCCAAGATCGGCTATCTCAAGGCCACGGTTGCGCTGGGTCAGCGTCATCCGGAAGTCGGTGCCGAATTCACCCAGTATCTCGGCAATCTGAAGTAATTGATTGCCCCGCCTATGGCAACGCGCATCCGGCATGATCCGGCGTCCGCACGTCGACTCTATGACCGTGCCGCAATCGATGCCCTGATTGACCGGCAGGCGGCGCTGATGAATGCGCACTATGCCGGCCAGCGGGTTCTGGTGCTTGCCGTCATGACCGGCGCCCTGGTTTATGCGGGCCAGCTTTTGCCGAAGCTCGATTTCGAACTTGAGCTCGATTATGTCCATGCCACCCGTTACGACGGGGCGCGGGCCGGGGGTGAGCTGCATTGGCTGGTCCAACCCCGGCAATCAGTTGCAGGAAGAACGGTATTGCTCCTCGATGACATTCTCGACGAGGGTATAACCCTGAAGGCCATCGATGGCTGGCTAAAGGATCAGGCAGCCGCGGCGGTGACGATTTCGGTGCTGGTTCACAAGGACAAGTCGATGCCTCAGCCCTGTGTGCCGGATTACCCTGCGCTCGCAGTGCCGGATGAATACGTGTATGGATTTGGCCTCGATGCCGATGGCTTCTGGCGTAACGCCGACGGTATCTTTGTGGCGGATGCCTAGATGGCATCGATGACGCCCGCCCAAGACCCGGCCGCCGCGCTAGCAATGGACGAGCCGCTGGCCGCGACGCTGGATCGCTGGCGCAAAGAATCGGCAGCACTGGATCGTGCCGGTGTCTACGATTGGTTGACTGCCCGCATTGCCGCCGACCGTGTTCTCGAGATTGGTTGCGGCTTCGGCCTGTCGACCGCAGCGTTGACCCGTGGGGGCAAACAGGTGTTTGCGCTCGATAACCGGTTGGACTGTCTCGAAGCCACCCAGGCACTTGTGCCCGGCGTCACCCTGGGTATGGCTGATGTCACACATTACGATAACCGCTTGATTGCAGATCTAGAGGCCTTCGAACCCCGGGCGGTGGTCTGCTGGCTTGCGGGCGCACCGGCGGAGGCCTTGCCGCGAGACGTGCCGTCCGCCTACGCTGTAATGCAGCACCGTCTGCAACTCCAGCATGCGGTCGTGCGGCTGGCATCCAGACTCGACACGGTACAAACCGTCCATCTGGCGGACCGGACAGCATTTCCCTGGAAGATGACAGCTGTCGGTCGCAAGACCATGTCAGGAATGATCGTTGCTGCCGTCATCGCTGATGCACCCTTCGAGCTCAATGAGGTCGATGTGCAATTCAGGAAGATCGACGGCATCGACTTGGCAGGAAAGCAGGGGACTGCGCTGGCAGGTGTTGTCCCCGTGGTGGGTGAGGCTACCCTCAAACGTAGGCATAATGTCACCTGACCTGTTTTCCGGATTAGCCACCATGACCCATCAGGACACATCCCCATTTCTTGCCATCATTGGTGGTAGCGGCCTGAACCATTTGCCCATTCTGGAGGGCGCGCACCGTCGGTTTGTCCGCACGCCCTACGGTGAGCCCTCATGCCCGATGACGCTGGGTACGATCTGTGGTCACCCGATGGTCTTTTTGGCACGACATGGACACGGACATACGATCATGCCCGGGGACATCAATTACCGCGCGAATATCTGGGCGCTCAAGGCGCTCAACGTCACGGGTATTATCGCGGTCGGTTCAGTCGGTTCGATACATCCGGCGCTAGGGCCCGGGGATCTGGTGATCCCGGATCAGCTGATTGATTACACCTGGGGTCGGTCAAACACTTTTTTCGGGAGCGAGCCCGGGGTCGAGATGCATGTGGACCTGACGCATCCCTTTGATGCAGCGTTGCGCGATCGTTTATCCGGCGTTGCCGATCTGTTGGGTTTCAATATCCGTGATGGTGGTGTCTACGCCTGCACGCAGGGCCCCCGTCTGGAGACGGCAGCCGAGATCCGGCGACTGGCCGGTGACGGCGCCGATGTGGTCGGGATGACGGCGATGCCGGAGGCGGTGTTGGCCCGCGAGTTGGGGATGCCGTATGCCCAGCTTAATGTCGTTGCCAATTACGCTGCCGGGATCAGTGAAAGCGCACAGGGGATCGAGTTCAGTGCGTTGGGCCCGGTGCTGGAAGAAGCGATGTGCAAAGTGCGCCTGATGATCGAGGCGCTGGTCGGATGCCGGATGCCGGGGATGGAGACCCGCTAACGCGTAGTGTGATCGATCTTCAGCTGTTCCAGAAGATCATTTTCAAGGAGTAGGCGGTCCCGGCTCTGGGTCAGGCTGCGGCCTGAAATCAGGAAGGTATCTTCCACCCGTTCACCGAGTGTCGAGATTCTTGCGGTATGGAGTGAAGCACCGTGACGGGTCAGGGTTTCGGCAATCGCGTAGAGCAAGCCGGTGCGGTCGGCTGCGCGGATCGATACAACAAACTGTGCACCGCTTTCATCCGGTTCGATCAAAACGACCGGCGTAATCGGGAACGAACGGACCTGGCGGGAGAGTCGACCGGGGCGGGGTGGTGTGGGCTGCATCGTACCCGCGAGCACTTCCAGCAGGTCATGTTCGATGATGGCGCAGGTTTCGCGATCCATTCCCCGATCCGAGGCGTCGAGTAGATTGAAGCTATCGAGCGCGTACGCATGACGGGTCGTGTGGATCTTGGCATCCATGATCGAGTAGCCGATCCCGCTGAAGTAGGCGCAGAGCCGCACAAACAGATCGGGCTGATCGGGTGCGTAGACGAGCACCTGGATGCCTTCGCTATCGGGGTTCGGGCGCGCGCGGACGACCGGCTTGTTTTCATGGGTACGGTAATAGAGGCAACGGGTGTGCCAGGCGATTTCTTCGTCGGTATGGCGCAGGAAGTAGACATCATCGAGTTGTTTCCAGAACTGGGTCTGGACTGCGTTGCCTAACGCAAAATAGCGGAGATGCGCCAGGGCGTCCCGTTTGCGCTGTACCACCATGTCGCCGATGTCATCAGCCGCATCACCGGACGCCTGCTCGAGCCGGGCTAGGGAGGTCTGATAGAGCGTCTCCAGTAGCCGTGCCTTCCACGAGTTCCAGACCTTGGGGCTGGTGCCGCGGATATCGGCCACGGTGAGGAGATAAAGTGCGGTCAGATGCCGTGCATCACGGACCTTCTTGCAGAAGGCCGCCACTGTGGTCGGATCAGAGATATCTTCCTTCTGGGCGACGGATGACATGGTGAGATGTTCGCGCACCAGCCAGACCACGAGCTCGGTGTCCTTCTTGGTCATGCCGTGGGCGGTACAGAAGGCCTCGGCATCAACGGTACCCAGCTCGGAGTGGTCACCCCCCCGGCCCTTGGCGATATCGTGAAAGAGGGCTGCGACAATCAGCAACCAGGGCCGTTCGAATTCGGCGATCAGACGGTGGCAGAATGGATTTTCGTGGGCAAAGTCTTCCCGCTGGAAACGGCGGATGTTACGGACGACCTGCAGAATATGCTGATCAACCGTGAAAACGTGAAATAGATCGTGCTGCATCTGTCCGACAATGTTGCCGAACGCCGGGATATAACGGCCGAGAATGCTGAACTGGTTCATCAGGCGGAGTGCATGCAGCACACCGTTTTTCTGACGCAGAATCTGCAGGAATAGCTGCCGGTTTTCTTTCTGCTGGCGGAACTCCCGGTTAACCAGTCGGCGTGCCGCATAAAGTGCGCGCAGGGTTCGGGATGTCATTTCCTGCACGCCCCCCTGTTTTTCCATGAGCAGGAAAGTTTCGAGGATCGCCGAGGGCTGCTTCTGATAGATCTGCGGGTCAACGATATCAAGCTTGTGGCCGACCTTCTGAAAGCGCTCATTCAGCGGTCGGATACGTTGCTTGCTGGCGGGTGCCAGTTTTTCACTGATGGACTTGAGAACCAGCGTATTGATCTGGCCGACCCGTTTGGCGATCCGGTAGTAGCGCTGCATGAACTGCTCGCTGGCGCGTTTGTTGGTGTCGTCGTTGAATCCGAACTGTTGCGCCATCTGCCCCTGAAGGTCAAACAGCAGTCGATCTTCCGAGCGGCCGGTGAGCAGATGGAGCCGGATGCGGACATCGGAAAGAAAGGTGGTGGCCCGTTCGATCGCGACCCGTTCGTCGCCCTGCATCAACCCGTTCTTCTGGAGGGCCGTCCAGGTATCGGCCTCGTCCACAAAACCGCCTGCACGGGCAATCCAGCGGATTGTCTGCAGATCACGCAAACCACCGGGGCTCTCTTTGACATTCGGTTCAAGGCTGAAGGCCGAGAATGCATGGCGCAGGTGGCGTTCCTCCTGCTCGGCCATCTTGGCAGCAATAAACTGTTCGCCCTGCATCACGGCATCCAGCGCGGTCGCGAGTTTCTTGGCAAGCGCGTTGTCGCCACAGATCCATCGGGACTCATAAAGTGCGGTCTGTATCGTGACATCAGCCATGGCTGCGGCCACGCACTCATCAATCGTTCGCACGCTATGACCAATGGCGAGACCGAGATCCCAGAACTGGCTAATCAGCTGTTGCAGGGTTTCTTCAAGGGCCGGCGACGGTGCGTGCTCTAACGCGATCAGGACATCGACATCGGAATAGGGGAAGAGTTTGCCGCGACCATAGCCACCAACGGCAATCAATGCGCTGCCTGGCGGCATGCCGGCCTCAGCCCACATCGCGGTGAGCGTCCGGTCCACCAGTGCGCTGCGTCCGCTCAGATAGGCTTTGGGATCAGGCTGTGCCAGATAGGCAGCTGCCAGCGACTTCTGTGTCTGGATCAGCGTCTGCCGCAGTTCGGCAAGCACGGTCGGATTGGCCGGGGTGTTCACGAATAAGTTCAGGCAGCAGGGCGGGGTGGGCAGCCAGCGGAAACCGTGAGTACTTCGACGCCGTCCCGGGTGACCACAATGGTGTGCTCCCATTGGGCCGAAAGCGAGTGATCCTTGGTCACGATCGTCCATCCATCGGCCAGCTCGCGAATGTCGGCTTTGCCGGCATTGATCATCGGCTCGATCGTGAAGATCATGCCTTCCTGGAGTTTGAGTCCTGCACCGGGCTTACCGTAATGCAGCACCTGCGGGTCTTCGTGAAAATGCTGACCAATGCCGTGACCGCAGAATTCGCGGACCACCGAATAGCCATGCTTCTGGGCGTGGGTCTGGATGGCATGACCGATATCCCCCAGGGTGGCACCCGGCCGGACGACATCGATGCCTTTCCACAGGCACTCCAGAGTCACATCGCACAGGCGCTGGGCCAGCGTAGAGACCTCGCCGAGTGTAAACATCCGGCTGGTGTCGCCGTACCAGCCGTCTTTGATGACGGTGATGTCCAGATTGACGATATCGCCCTTTTTGAGTTGCTTATCGCCTGGAATACCGTGGCAAACCTGGTGGTTGACGGATGAACAGATCGATTTCGGGTAGGGCGCATAACCGGGCGGCTGATAGTTCAGGGGCGCGGGAATCGTGCCCTGAACATTGACCATGTAATCGTGGCAGAGCCGATCCAGCTCGCCGGTCGTGATGCCTGGTTTAACAAAAGGTGTAATGTAATCAATGACTTCGGATGCGAGTCGACAGGCGACCCGCATTTTTTCGATCTGTTCGGGGGTTTTCAGCGTGATACTCATTCTGGCCGTTCCAGGGGTCATGCACAGTCGGCCGGGGCGTTGCCCCGGAGGCGGTACAACAGAATAACCGAGACCGCGCCATCCGGCCAGCCGAACGGGGTGTGATCCATGAGATTGGACTTGCTGCACTGCGGTTAGGCTTGCTATAATCGCAAAGTTTTCTTGATTGAAAACCGGTAGTTGGTGAAAGCCTCTTGCCGAAACTTCGAGTTCCGGATCGCTGTTCCGGAGCAAATCCTCACACGGTGCCGAATTCAGGGTGTTTTTCTCCGGAAAAATCGCAGTCGGTGTCGTGGCGGTCTAACCCTGCAAGGAGTCGTTATGTCGACAATGCGTCAAATGCTGGAAGCCGGCGTCCACTTCGGACACCAGACCCGCTTCTGGAACCCCCGTATGGCCCCCTATA
>JBFYKG010000045.1:0-11205 GCA_041311015.1 Rhodocyclaceae bacterium
ATTGATGTTCTGGTAAGTGAAGGTGTTCTCGCCACCGCCGATGGCGAAGAGTTTGCCGATATTGAGCTGCCATTCGTTGCTAGGCGCCAGTGTGATCCAGCCCACCGGGAAGAACCCCCAGGTGCCATCGGTCTGGGTATAGGCGCGGGTGTAGTTGCTGGCCAGTGCCGGCTGTGAATAGGCGCCGCCCATGGCAAACAGCTGCAGCCAGCCGGAGGTCTTCTGCAACATGAACTGGGCGTTGGAAACGTCGCCGAAGTCCTTGGGGCTGGCATTGCTAGTATTGCTCTGGGCCGCCGCCAGGCCGCTGAGTGCAACGTAAGCTTGCCAGTCACCCATCGTCTCATTGCGATAGCTCAACTTCTGGCCGGCAAAGTTGAGGGTAGGGCCCAGACTCATGGCGGGCGAGATGGATTCATCCAGTGCATCATGCGCCAGTACGGCACCGGATGCGCTGGAGAGGGCTAGGGCAGTCAAAACCAAAGGGCGGCAGAATTGCATGGCGAGATGATACCCGTAGCCATTAATGGGTAATAGAATGAGGCTTTGACCAGTAGAGGTGTCTGTGATTTATCCGCGTGTACCGAATATCCAGGGGTTGCTGGCCTTTGAGGCTCTGGCACGTTTGCGTAATGTGACGCAGGCTGCTGAAGAGCTATTCATTACACCGAGTGCCGTGAGCCACCGGATCCGTCAGATAGAACAGCATCTCAAGTTCAAGCTCTTTGTACGTAAGGATTTCAGTCTCACACCGGAAGGTGAAGCCTATCTCAAGCGTGTGCGTGAGGCGCTGAGCATTCTTCAGGTCGCCGAACCGCTGGGGCCAAGTGGTCAGCGCACCATTTTGCGGCTGGGGGTGACACCGACTTTTGCCCGTCAGATGCTGATGCCCCGGTTGTCGTTGTTCCGATATGCGTATCCGGAAATCGATCTGGTGATGCAGGTATCGATTCCGCTCTTTAATGTCGTGTCACAGGAAACCGATCTGGAAGTACGTTTCGGACCGGGCACCTTTGCCGATCGTGAATCGGTCCATCTGATGTCAGACTACGCAACACCAGCGTGCAGCCCGAACTATCTGAATGAGGTAGGGGGGCTGGCTGGTTTTGATCAGGATGAGATCGTGGCCCGCACATTGCTAATCCACAGTGAACTTGAACCATGGGAGACCTGGTTCGACCATTGCAAGCTGGATAATCAGCGCCTCAAAACCACAGCCAAGTTCAATGATCTCGGCCTACTCTACGATGCGGCAGCGGCCGGTCTTGGCGTATGTCTGGCACGAACGCGTCTGGGGGCTGCCTGGTTTGAGAGTGGGCGATTGATCCGCTTGGCCGAGAAGGCGATTCCTGCCCCGAATCATCATTACCTGTGCTGGAAGCCGGGGGTGGCCGATCGCTGGGAATGTGCCGCATTTATCGAATGGTTTACGGCCGAGATGCGGGAGTTCGCTGAATAATTCTCAGGCGAGTGAAAGATATTTCAACGTACGGCGCCGAGGTTGTTTCTATAATGGGTTACTGAATCTTCCGGTAACCCTTGAGAGTTAACCATGAGTCTGACGACCCGACAGGATGCTGAAAAACCGCTGATCGATGATATCCGCCTGCTGGGTCGAATTCTCGGTGACGTCATCCGCACGCAAGAGGGTGAGGCGCTCTACGAATTAGTCGAAGAGATTCGCAAACTCTCGGTGGCCTTCCGGCGCGATGCCGATCACGCTGCAGACAAGAAGCTCAAGACATTGCTCAAACGATTGAGTGATGAAGCCTCGGTCTGCGTGATTCGGGCATTTACCTATTTCAGCCATCTGGCCAATCTGGCCGAAGACCGTCATTACATCCGTCGGCGCGAGGTATATGTCCGGGCAGGTAAGCTACAACCGGGCAGCATTGATGCCGCTATGCAACGGCTTCATCAAAATGGCATGTCATCAAGGGTCATTGCCCAGACGCTGGCTCAAGCCCATGTCTCCCCCGTGTTGACCGCACACCCGACTGAAGTGCAGCGGAAGAGCATTCTGGATGCAGAACGCGATATCGCCCAGTTGCTGGCAGAGCGTGATGCCATTCGTGCAGAGGTCGGCTCTGCCAAGAAACTGCATCCGCTGCTAGAACGCCGAATGGCCATGAACGAGCAGCAGATCCGGGCTCATGTAACCCAGCTCTGGCAGACGCGTTTACTGCGCTTTAGCAAGCTTACGGTTCGTGACGAGATCGAAAACGCGTTGAGCTATTACGAGACGACCTTCCTCAATGAAATTCCCCGTCTCTATGCCGCGCTTGAGGCCGATCTTCCGGGCAAGCCTGTAGCCAGTTTTTTCCGTATGGGGCAGTGGATCGGCGGTGACCGCGATGGCAATCCCAATGTGACGGCTCAGACGCTGGAGTACGCGATGCGCCGCCAATCTGAAGTGGTACTCAGACACTATCTGAACGAAGTCAGAACGCTCGGCAGAGAGCTATCTCAGTCCGCCATGCTGACGCGTTTCACGCCGGCTGTCGAAGCGCTGGCCGATGCATCATCGGATACGAGCGACCATCGCAGAGACGAAATCTTCCGACGGGCACTGCGTTATATCCATGATCGGCTACAGGCGACGGCATTCCAGGTGGAAGGTCTCAGTGGCGCAGCGTCTTCGGCCGTGATGTCTTATGCCGATGCGGCAGCGCTCAAAGCAGATCTGGAGGTGATCGAAGTTTGCCTGATCAGCCAGGGGGGAGAGGCACTGGCCATGCAGCGCCTGCATCCACTGATCCGGGCAGTTGACGTGTTCGGCTTCCATCTGGCAACGGTAGATTTACGCCAGAGCTCGGATCAGCATGAACAGGTTGTTGCTGAATTGTTTGCCGGAGCAAGCATCTGTGATGATTACCTGGCACTGGATGAACGGGCGCGGCAGCAGTTCTTGCTGGCGGCGCTTGACGATGTGCGTCCGCTACGGGTGCCGGGGTTCGACTACACGACCCTGTTCAACGACGAACTGGCTATTTTCAGCAAGGCGCGATCGGTCATTGATCGCTATGGCCGACTTGCGATCCGGCATTACATCATCAGTCATACCGAAACTGTCAGCGACCTCCTGGAAGTCCTTCTCCTGTTTAAGGAAGTCGGGCTGCTCCGGGGCACGCTCGCCACGGGCATGCTGGATGTGATTGTGGTGCCGCTCTTCGAAACCATCTCCGATCTGCGCAATGCGGCACCGATCATGGGTGATTTTTATGCGTTGCCCGGCATTGCGCCGCTGATCCAACGTTCTGGTGGTGAGCAGGACATCATGCTGGGCTATAGCGATAGCAATAAGGATGGTGGGATCTTCACCAGTAACTGGGAGCTCTACCGTGCCGAGATTGCGCTGGCCAATCTGTTTGAGGGTCTCGCCAATAGTCATAATATCCAGATGCGGCTTTTCCATGGCCGGGGTGGTACGGTTGGCCGGGGCGGTGGACCAAGTTATGACGCAATTCTGGCGCAACCCCCAGGGACCGTCCGTGGTCAGATTCGACTGACCGAGCAAGGTGAAATCATTGCATCGAAGTATGCAAACCCGGAGATTGGCCGTCGCAACCTCGAAACGCTGGTCGCCGCAACGCTCGAGGCAACCTTACTCAAGCCGACCAAGACAGCGCCCCGTGCGTTTCTCGACGTCGCTGAGGTGCTTTCGGCATCAAGCACCCAAGCCTACCGGGCACTGGTGTACGATACCCCACGGTTTGCCGAGTATTTCTTTGCCGCCACGCCGCTGAAAGAGTTGGCTGAGCTGAATATCGGTTCGCGCCCGGCATCACGAAAGGCGCTGAATCGTATTGAAGACCTGCGGGCCATTCCCTGGGGTTTCAGTTGGGGTCAGTCCCGGCTGACGTTACCGGGCTGGTACGGTTTTGGTTCTGCGGTCGCAAGCTATCTTAAAACGGATCATGTGAAGGACCGCAAAACGCGGTTGGCGTTGTTGCAGCGCATGTACCGCGAGTGGCCGTTCTTCCGTACCTTACTCTCGAATATCGACATGGTGCTCGCCAAGAGCGATCTGGCGCTGGGATCGCGTTATGCCGAGCTATTGGATGATAGACCGCTACGCAAGAAAATATTCGGCCAGATCGATACCGAATGGCATCGTACGATGGAGGCCCTTAACCTGATCACTGGCGATCGCCAACGCCTGGCGACCAACCCGGGATTGGCACGCTCGATCCGGCACCGTTTTCCGTACATTGACCCATTGCATCATCTGCAACTGGAGCTCATCCGCCGTTACCGTCTCGGCAATGCCGGTGAAAGGGTGCAGCGCGGCATTCATCTGAGCATCAATGGTATCGCGTCGGCATTGAGAAATACCGGTTGATAGTTGCTGCGTGTCATGACATTTGCTGTGCTGCACGATGCACATGAATTTTGCTCAGGTGGGCACCAAAATCATTCACCCTAAAGCGGGGCTTCGTTTCTATAATGACCCAACAATCTCTATGAATGTGTCGACCCATGAATGCCCCGCATCCGCCGCTGATTTCTACGCTGAATACGATTCTGCCATCAGGGTGTTTGCTCTGGCAGAAGGAGGATACGGCGCCCTACGAATGTGATGGCCTTGCCGCCTACCGCAGGATTCCACTGGCGGTGGCATTACCCGAAGACGAGTCGCAGGTTCAGGCGGTACTCAAAGCCTGCCATGCCGCCGGGGTGCCGGTGGTGCCGCGAGGAGCCGGTACGGGCTTGTCCGGGGGTGCCATGCCGATGGCCGAAGGCATTGTGCTTTCAACAGCGAAGCTGAACAAGATTATTGCGGTTGATCCGCTCAGTCGGCGGGCGGTGTTGCAGCCTGGGGTGCGTAATCTGGCGATATCCGATGCGGCCAGTCCCTACGGGCTCTATTACGCGCCGGATCCCTCCAGTCAGATCGCCTGTTCGATTGGCGGCAATGTGGCCGAGAACTCGGGTGGGGTGCACTGTCTAAAATACGGCTTGACCGTTAATAACGTGATCAAGGTTCGCGCCGTGCTCATGGATGGCGAGATTGTTGAATTCGGTACCGAAGCCCTTGATGCCCCTGGTCTCGATCTGCTCGGCGTGATGATTGGCAGCGAGGGCATGCTGGCGGTGGTGACCGAAGTGACGGTATGTCTGATCCCCAAGCCGCCGGTAGCACGAGTCATCATGGCCAGTTTTGACGACATGGGCAAGGCTGGTAAAGCTGTCGCCGATGTTATTGCCGCCGGGTTGATTCCTGCCGGGCTGGAGATGATGGACAAGCCGGCCACCCGCGCCGTCGAAGAGTTTGTTCATGCCGGTTATGACCTGGATGCCGAAGCGATTCTTCTCTGTGAATCGGATGGCACTGCCGAAGAGGTGGAAGAAGAAATCGGGCGGATGAGTGCCGTGCTACGTGAGTCTGGCGCCATACGTATCCAGGTCTCCGAGAGTGAGGCCGAGCGTATGCGATTCTGGAGCGGTCGTAAAAATGCGTTTCCGGCGGCCGGCCGTATCTCACCGGATTACTACTGCATGGACGGCACGATCCCCAAAAAACATATTGCGACCTTGCTCAACCAGATCAAGGCGATGGAAGGGCGTTACGGCCTGCGTTGCATGAATGTGTTTCATGCCGGCGATGGCAACATGCACCCACTGATCCTGTTCGATGGTTCGGATGCAGATCAATGGCATCGGGCCGAAGATTTCGGCAATGAAATTCTCGAAGCCTGCGTGGCCCTGGGTGGTACGGTCACCGGAGAGCATGGTGTGGGTATCGAGAAGATCAATACCATGTGTGTGCAGTTTGACGAGAAAGAGCGTGATGCCTTTTTCGGCGTCAAGGCAGCTTTTGATCCGGCCAGGTTGCTGAATCCGGACAAAGCCATTCCCACGCTGCATCGCTGTGCCGAATACGGCCGGATGCATGTGCATCGTGGTCAGATGCCGCATGCGGATCTGCCCCGATTCTGACCAGGCATGACGACGGGAAGAGCATTGATCCATGGCTGATCTAACAAACCAATTTATAGCGCAGATCCGGGATGCCGCTGTATCGAAACAGACGCTCTACATCGACGGGGGCGGTAGCAAGCGCTGGTACGGCAATGCGAGTGTGGCGGCGCATGCGTTGGCGACTACTGGTCATCATGGCATCGTCGAATATGATCCGGCTGAACTGGTGCTGACGGCGCGCGCTGGTACGACACTCAGCGATATTGAATCGGTATTGGCAGAGCGGGGGCAGATGCTGGCATTCGAGCCGCCGCGCTACACACCGGAATCGACCCTGGGGGGTGCCATCGCCACCGCGCTGTCTGGTCCGGGGCGACCCTACATGGGTGGTGTACGGGATTTTGTGCTGGGGATGCATGTCATCGACGGGCGCGGCGATGTGCTCAAGTTCGGTGGTCAGGTCATGAAGAACGTGGCGGGATACGATGTGTCACGCCTCATGACCGGCGCCATGGGTATTCTGGGCGTCATTTCCCAGGTCTCGCTCAAAGTCCTACCGGTTCCTCCTGCCAGCGCCAGCCAGTGTTTTGAGGTGGCCGAACCGGATGCGATCCGCTGGGTCAACGAATGGGCAGGACAACCGCTCCCCTTGACTGCGACCGCCTGGGAGCATGGCGTATTAACGGTGCGTCTGTCCGGTGCACGGGCTGCTGTGGATGCAGCAGTGGCGCAACTGGGCGGCACACGACTTGAGCACACGGCGGCAATGGCTTACTGGCAGAGCCTGCGTGATCAGACACATCGCTTTTTCTGCGATGCCAATGAAATGAATGCCGGGCAAACTCTGTGGCGTCTCTCGTTACCGGGTGTGGCACCTGCCATTGCACAGGCACAACTGCCGGGCGCCAATCACCCGTTAATCGAGTGGGGTGGGGCGCAACGCTGGATCTGGAGCGATGCCGCAGGAGATGTAGTCCGGTCGGTGGCGCAGCAACTCGGGGGGCACGCGGTTCGCTTCAAAAACCAACATCGTGATGGCGAAACCTTTGCGCAGCCCGGTGCCGCATTGATGGCCGTTCATCGCCGTCTGAAACAGACTTTCGACCCGCACGGCATCTTCAATCCGGGTCGTTTGTACCTGGGTCTCTGAGGTCAATCGCATGCAGATCAATATTGCACCGGCGTTCCGTGCTGATCAGGATATCGATACCTTCAAGTCGATTGTGAACAAATGCGTTCACTGTGGCTTCTGCACGGCGACGTGTCCTACCTATCAGGTACTGGGAGACGAGCTCGATGGCCCACGGGGGCGGATCTATCTGATGAAGGAGATGGTTGAGGGCGCGCCTGTTACGGCCAAGACTCAGTCGCACCTCGATCGCTGCCTCACCTGTCGTAATTGCGAATCGACCTGTCCCTCTGGCGTCCGATACGGCCGCCTTGTTGATATCGGGCGCCGTTATATCGATGAGCGCGTGGCGCGGCCATTGCATCAGCAGCTAATGCGCTGGTCAATCCGGGAAACCCTGAGTCGCCGTGCGGTGTTTTCAGTGCTCTATGGCATTGCCCGACTGCTTCGCCCTGTCATGCCACCGACCCTGAAAAAGAAGATTCAGTTGCCGCAACCGGCAGGTGAATGGCCGGTGGGCAAGGCAACGCGCCAGATGCTGCTGCACGAAGGTTGTGTGCAACCCGCACTGATGCCGAATGTTGATTCGGCAACGGCTCGTGTGTTCGATAAGCTCGGCATCAAATTGCTGAAGGCGCCCAAGGCCGAGTGCTGTGGTGCGATCCGCCAGCATCTCGACGACCATCAGGGCGCCGAAGCCCAGATGAAGCGCAACATTGATGCCTGGTGGCCCTATCTGGGCCGGGGCGTGGATACGATTGTGATCAACGCCTCGGGTTGCGGTGCCATGATCAAGCATTATGGGGAGGTTCTGGCGCATGACCCGCGCTACGCCGAAAGGGCTGCCCGTATTTCTGGCATGGCCAGGGATGTGAGCGAAATCCTTCCCGAATATACCGAACAGATCCGGACGTTGGTTCAGGCTAAAGCCGAGTCAAATCTCCCGCAACGCGTCACGTACCATCCGCCCTGTACATTGCAACATGCGCAGAAGATCCGTGGACCTGTCGAAGATCTGCTGACGCAACTGGGTGTGACCGTCAAACTCTGTCAGGATAGTCATCTCTGCTGTGGCTCGGCGGGGACCTATGCAATTCTGCAACCCGAGATGTCACAAACACTGCTGGCGCGTAAACTTGATCATCTGCTCAAGACGGATCCGGAGGAAATTGTGTCGGCCAATGTGGGCTGTATCAATCATCTGCAATCGGGTACCGATGTGCCGGTGCGCCACTGGGTTGAGTTGATCGATCGCATGATCTAAACTGCTGAACATATACCATGAGCGCTCAAACAACATCGGCATCAATCTCCTCGAATGGAACATCGCTGAGCCAACCGGTGACTGATGTCTATTTTTTCTGCACGTGTCTGGTCGATCTGTTCGTGCCCGAGGCTGGGCTCGATGCCGTGACGCTACTCGAAAGTACAGGCATTCGCGTTCATTTCCCCGAGGATCAAACCTGTTGTGGGCAACCGGCCTATACCAGTGGTCAGCCGGACGAAGCACGTGCGGTAGCCCGTCAGCAATTGGGGTTGTTTCCACAGCCCTGGCCCATTGTGCTGCCTTCGGGGTCGTGTGCCGGCATGATGCGTCACCACTATGCCAGCCTATTTGAAGGTACGGCCGATCTACCCCGTGCTGAAGCGGTTGCCCAGCGTGTCTGGGAACTTTCAGAGTTTCTGGTCGATGTGCTGGGTGTGCAGTTAACAGATCAGGGACCGCCAACCCGGGTGGCCTTGCATACATCATGCTCGGCCCGTCGCGAAACGGGTGCTTTGCGCACGACCCGCGCCTTGCTCGGCCAGTTGGAACAGGTCACGCTGGAGATCCAGGATCACGAGTCAGAGTGCTGTGGTTTTGGCGGTATGTTCAGTGTAAGACATCCCGAGATTTCCGGCGGCATCGTACGAGACAAGGTTGCCGCGATTCGCGGCTGCGGCGCGCAAAGCCTGGTGACCGGTGATTGTGGCTGCATGCTCAACATTACCGGCCATGCGGCTAAAACGGGCAAGCCGATCCCCGGCCAACACCTGGCCAGTTTTCTGCTGGAACGGGCGCTGGGTCTCCCCTCGGCCAAGGACCGTACCGAATGAGTGCGATGTCTGCCCGCGAAAAGATTCTGGGGCGTCTGCGGGCGGCCAACGCCGCTGCGTCGGCCGCGCCTGACGTGGTCTCTTTTTACGCACAGCGCCCGCATGACGACCATGCGACCCGTGTCGAACGTCTGGTTCTGAATCTGAAGAACGCGATGGCCGAGGTGCACCGAACATCGTCTGCCGAACTGCCTGCAACCGTCGCCCGTATCGTGAATGACAAAGGCTTGGCGACAGTGGCAATCGGACCGGAAGTTCTGGCACAGGCTTTGCTCTGTGACGCATTGAAGACGGCCTGCACTCTGTTGCCGGTCACGACAGCGCGTGCTGAGGAATCGGCACTTTTTAACCGGGTCGATGCGGGCCTCACGTTGTCGCATGCCGCGATTGCCGAAACCGGGACGGTGGTCCTGTGGTGTGGGCCACAGGCGCCCCGGCTACTGTCGCTAGTCCCACCGGTGCATCTGGTGGTGGTCGATGCAAGCCATACAGTGGATACGTTGTTTGATCTGATGCACCAGCAGGATTGGTCAAAGAGTCTGCCCACTAACGTGGTACTGGTATCGAGTCCCTCCAAGACTGCCGACATCCAGCAGACCCTGGCCTATGGTGCGCATGGCCCGAAGCAGTTAGTCGTGCTGCTGGTGGAGGACCGCTAATGGCGCAGCCCATGCACTTTGTGCCGGTGGCCGAGTTCCGGGATCGCGCCCGTACGGTGGTGGCCAACCCCGATCTGCAGAAGAGTCTTCGTGGCGCCATGGATTTTCTGCAGGCCAAACGATCCGCCCAGTTTCCTGATGATGCCGAACTGCAGCGCTTGCGTGATCTGGGCGAAGCTATCCGCAAAGCGAGTCTTTCCCGGTTGCCTGATCTGCTCGTTATGCTGGAGGAAAGGCTAACGGCCAATGGGATTCAGGTCCACTGGGCCGAAACACCGGAAGAAGCGAACCGGCTCTTTATCGACATTGCCCAGCGCCATAACGCCCGCGCCGTCATCAAGGGCAAGTCGATGGTCAGTGAGGAGATGGAACTTAACCATGCACTGCAGGCCGTGGGCATTGATGCCCTGGAGTCCGACATGGGTGAATACATCGTCCAGCTTGCTGACGAGAAGCCATCGCACATCATCATGCCGGCCATCCACAAAACCAAGGTGGAAATTGCTGAGCTGTTCGCCAAACGCATCCCGGGGGTTGATTACACCGATTCGGTGGACGAACTGATCCAGATCGGGCGCAAGGTATTGCGCGAGAAGTTTGCAAGTGCAGACATTGGTGTTTCCGGTGTCAATGTCATGGTGGCGGAAACTGGCACCCTTTGCCTGGTCGAGAACGAAGGCAATGGCCGGATGAGCACCACGGTACCGCGCATCCATATCGCCATTACAGGCATTGAAAAGGTTGTCGAGAATCTTGAACACGTACCGCCGCTGCTGAGCCTGCTGACACGCTCGGCGACGGGGCAGGCCATTACCACGTATGTGAACATGATTTCTTCGCCACGTAAGCCGGATGAGCTAGATGGGCCGGATGAAGTGCATCTGATTCTGCTCGACAACGGACGCACCCAGGCTTATGCCGACGAACAGCTACGTTCGACCCTGCAATGTATCCGCTGCGGCGCCTGTATGAATCATTGCCCTGTTTACACACGCGTCGGTGGTCACGCCTATGGCACGACCTATCCCGGGCCAATCGGCAAGATCATTTCGCCGCATCTGCTGGGGCTGGATGCCACCTATGGCTTAGCGACAGCCTCCACCTTGTGCGGGGCCTGTGCCGAGGTATGCCCGGTTCGGATCCCGATTCCTGATCTGCTAATCCGTCTACGCACTGAGGCCTATCAGAATCCGGCAACGGCCAGCGAGGCCGTCCGGGGTGCCGGTTCTGCGTACTCGTCCGTGGCGATGGCGCTATGGCACCTGTGGGCAGCCACCTACCGTTATCCAGCGTTGTACAAGGCGTTTACCTGGTGTGCAACCAGGTTTCGTTGGTTGACGCCTAAGAAGCAGGGTGGCTGGACGGTCAATCACAAGGCTATGCAACCGGCACGCCGGC
>JBFYKG010000115.1:0-2746 GCA_041311015.1 Rhodocyclaceae bacterium
TGGGGCGATCGACGGGACTCGAACCCGCAACACCCGGGATCACAACCCGGTGCTCTACCAATTGAACTACGACCGCCACTACTACAAAACTTTTGGCGCGCCCGGCGAGACTCGAACTCACAACCTACGGCTTAGAAGGCCGTTGCTCTATCCGGTTGAGCTACGGGCGCCTCACTTCACGCGCTACTTCGGATGCTACAAAAACTGGTCGGGGCGGTGGGATTCGAACTCACGACCTCCTGGTCCCAAACCAGGCGCGATAACCGGACTACGCTACGCCCCGACGAACCAAAGACTATAGCGGAAAGAGGGCTTTCCCGTCAAGGTGCAGCTGCCTGTAGTTGGCTGTGGTTGGCTTTAAAGCAGCTTCTGTAGCGCGGCCTGGTCGACCAGGAATACAAAGTCGCTGCCACCCGCCGTATCCAGCCACACGAGGGGCAGATCGGGATAAGTGGCTTCCATCACGGCGCGGTTGTGGCCGATTTCTACGACCAGCCAGCCTCCGGGTTTGAGGGTTGTGGCGGCCTGACGCAGCAGGGTGTGCACCAGATCCAGCCCATCGCTGCCACCGGCCAGCGCCATTTCGGGTTCGTGCCGGTATTCCGATGGCAGGGTATCCATCGAGGCGGCATCCACATAGGGCGGGTTGCTGATGATGAGATCGTATTGCTGGTCTAGCACCGGGGCCATGAGGTCGCCCTGGTGTAGCTTTAAACGATCACCGATGCCGTACATGTCGACGTTGAGTCGGGCAACGTCCAGTGCCTCGGGCGAGAGATCAACGGCATCAACCTGACTGTTGGGGAAATGCAGTGCGGCCAGAATGGCCAGGCAGCCGGAGCCGGTGCAGATGTCAGCGACGCGGGTTACGGCCGCAGGGTTCTGTACCCACGGGGCCATGTCGTCCATGATGAGTTCGGCGATGAACGAGCGGGGCACGATGACGCGGCGGTCGATCTTGAAAATGTACGGGCCCAGCCAGGCTTCGCCCAGAATGTAGGCGAGCGGGGCTTTGGTGTCGCAGCGTTCATCAAGCCGATGCTGTAGCGTGGCCCGATCGGTGTCGGAGAGTGGCAGCGACCAGTGCTTGTCGAGTTCGTCGAAGGGCACGTCCAGCGTGGCGCTGATCAGCCAGGCAGTTTCGTCTTCGGGGCAGGTGCAGCCATGGCCGTAGCTGAGATCGGCCCGGTTGAGCTGTTCGACCGCGGCTTCGTAGAAGGCAGCAACACTATTGGCGGGTGCAGTCATGCCGGGGTGCTCACTTGAGCAGCTGGACAAAGATCTGTTGGTAGATGCGGGCCAGCTCAGGCAGGGCGTTGACGTCGATGTGCTCGTCGATCATGTGGATCGAGGCGTTGACGGGGCCCAGTTCGATAATCTGCTCCGAGATCTCGGCGATAAAGCGTGCGTCCGAGGTGCCCCCGGTGGTGGAGAGCTCGGTGTCGATGCCGGTCACAGTTTTGATGGCGCGGCGGGCGGCATCGGCCAGCGGGCCATCGGGCGTGATGAAGGGCTTGGCACCCAGTGTCCAGGTGATGCTGTAATCCAGATTGTGGCGCTTGAGCAGATCTTCCACATGCTGCATCAGGCCTTCGGCGGTGCTGGCCGTCGAAAACCGGAAGTTGAACTTGAGGTGCAGGGCGCCGGGGATGACGTTGCCCGCACCGGTGCCGGCGTTGAAGTTGGAGATCTGCCAGGTGGTGGGCGGAAAGTACTCGTTGCCGTTGTCCCATTCGGTGGCGGCCAGCTCGGCCAGCGCCGGGGCAAACTGGTGCACGGGGTTGCGCGCCAGATGCGGGTAGGCCACGTGGCCCTGGATGCCTTTGATAATGAGATCGCCGGAGAGCGAGCCGCGACGACCGTTCTTGATCATGTCGCCGCAGCGCTTAACCGAGGTGGGCTCGCCAACGATGGCGTACTGGATGGTTTCGCCGCGGGCCTTGAGGGCATCGACCACGATGGTGGTGCCGTCATGGGCGGGGCCTTCTTCATCCGACGTCAGCAGAAAGGCGATGGAGCCGGGGTGGTTGGGGTTGTCGGCAACAAATTGCTCGACGGCCACGATAAAAGCGGCCAGTGAGCTTTTCATATCGGCCGCGCCGCGACCGTACAACTTGCCATCACGAACCGTAGGCTCGAAGGGCGGTGTGGTCCAGGCGGCCAGATCGCCGGTGGGGACAACGTCCGTGTGACCCGCCAGCACCATGAGCGGGGCGGTAGTGCCGCGACGCGCCCACAGGTTGCTGGTGCCGTTGCGGTCGATGCGCTCGAAGACAAAGCCCAGGGGCTTGAGTCGCTCGGCGATCAGCTCCAGGCAGCCGGCATCGTCGGGGGTAACCGAAGGCCGGGCGATCAGGGCTTCTGCAAGGCTGCGGACGGCTTCAGTCACGATTAGTCACGCAGCAGGTCGTTCAGGCTGGTCTTGGCGCGGGTCTGGGCGTCGACCTTCTTGACGATGACGGCGCAGTACAGGCTGTACTTGCCGCAGGGTGAGGGCAGGTTGCCCGACACGACCACCGAGCCGGCCGGCACGCGGCCGTAGTGGATCTCGCCGGTTTCGCGATCGTAGATCTTGGTCGACTGGCCAATATAGACCCCCATGGAGATGACGCAGTTGTCTTCGACGATGACGCCTTCGACGACTTCCGAACGGGCGCCGACAAAGCAGTTGTCGCCGATGATGGTGGGGTTGGCCTGCAGCGGCTCGAGCACGCCGCCGATGCCGACGCCACCCGACAGGTGCACG
>JBFYKG010000046.1:0-10733 GCA_041311015.1 Rhodocyclaceae bacterium
CAGTATCCACATCCAGCTTGCCGCAGGCAAAGTAATCGAGGAAGAACAGCGGCTCGGCGCCCTGCACCAGAATATCGTTGACGCTCATGGCGACCAGATCCTGACCAATGGTGTCATGGCGGTTCCAGGAAAAAGCCAGGCGCAGCTTGGTGCCTACGCCGTCGGTACCGGAAACCAGCACCGGCTCCTTGTATTTCTTCGAGACCTCGAACATGGCGCCGAAGCCACCAATACCCGCCATCACGCCTTCGCGCATGGTGCGCTTGGCCATGGGCTTGATGCGCTCAACCAGTTCGTCACCTGCTTCCATATCCACACCGGCATCACGATAAGACAAACCACCACCGGCCTTGGCATCGTGAGCAGCAAACAGTCGGCGGGTGGGCATGAGCGGGCAAAACATGAGCATTCCTCAGGCAAAGTTGAGCGCAATGCCGTGTAAAATGGCGGCTTGCGGCCGTAAGGCCTAAATTGTACCCGATGAGCCCCCTCCAGAGATCTCCTGCCCGATGCGCAGGCCCCCATGCAACAACTGCTGCTGAACCTTCTTCCCGACCCCAAGCCGTCTCTGAGCCACTTTGTGGCCGGTGACCGTTCGGAATTGCTTGAGGCGTTGCAGCACTGGCTGGGTCAGCCTCAGGCGTATCCGGGGAATCTGTTTGTCGTGTGGGGTGCCGAGGGGGTCGGCAAATCCTTCCTCACCGGTTGCCTGGCTGAAGCGGGTTTTACCCCACTCCCCCTTGACGAGCAGCAACTTCCCTCCGACAACGCCGGCTGGTTGCTTGATAACGCCCATCAGCTTGATGCCGAAGGGCAACAGAACCTCTTCCGGCACCTGATCCGTCTGGCGCAGACGGGGGAGCGGCTGTTTGTTACGATGAATGCCGCCCCCGATATGCAACGGTCGCTCCGTGAGGATGTTCGTACCCGCCTGGGCGCCGGACATATCTACCGGCTGACCCCGCTGAACGAAACCCAGCAGCGGACGTTGCTGGCCCAACGTGCTGCCCAGCGAGGCTGGCAATTAACCGATGATGTTCTGGATACGCTCTACCAACGGGCGCCCCGCGATCTGTCGAGCCTGACGCAACTGATTGAACGACTGGATCAACTTTCCCTGGAGCAGAAGCGACGCATCACCCTGCCGCTGCTTCGTACGGCGCTGGCCGAAACCAACATGCTTTTCTAACGACTGCCATGACCACCTTGCGCCACCTTGCACTCTTCGACCTCGACAATACCCTGCTCCGGGGAGATTCCGATTTTGAGTGGGCCCAGTTCCTGATTAAAAAAGGTGTGGTCGATCCCGAGGTTCAGGCTGCAAAAAATGCCGGGTTCTATGCTGACTATAAGGCCGGCACCCTCGATATCCATGCGTTCCTTGATTTCCAGCTAGCGCCTCTGGCGCGGCACCCTCGGGCTCAGCTGGATACCTGGCATCGTGAATTCATGGCCGAACACATCCGCCCAATCATGCTGGCCAATGCCCGAGCGCTGGTTGAACGGCATCTCGAACTTGGCCACCTGTGCGCCGTTGTCACCGCGACCAACGCCTTTGTGACCGGCGACATCGCCCGCGACTTTGGCATTCCGCACCTGATTGCCACCATTCCCGGTTGCGAGAAAGGCCAGTTCACTGGCAAGCCCGTAGGCACACCCTCGTTTCAACAAGGCAAAATCGAACGGGTTGAAGCCTGGCTGGAATCACTCGGCCTATGGGCGGGTAGCTTCAGCGAACGCTGGTTCTACAGCGATTCGCATAACGACCTCCCCTTGCTTGAATGGTCGACCCGTCCTGTCGCCGTGGATGCCGATGACACCCTAACGGCCAGCGCACAGAATGCCGGCTGGCCCATCATTTCGCTTCGTGATGACACCCCTGCATTAGCCATTTTCAAGAAGATCGGGCTCAACGGATGATCCGTCGTTTCGTCAAAAAACTGTTCAAGTCTGCAGGCAATCCGGCAGCCTCGTCCTATCGTAGCGAACCGGACATCATCCCGCTGAAACAGCATGGCATCACGCATGACATGCTAAGCCGCGGCGCAGAGCGCGTTTGCGAAGATCTGGAACGGGCTGGTTATCAGGCCTTCGTTGTGGGCGGTGCCGTCCGCGATCTATTACTCGGGCGCGACCCCAAAGACTTCGACATTGCCACCAACGCAACCCCCGAACAGGTCAAACGCGTCTGTCGCCGTTCGCGCATTATTGGTCGTCGCTTCCAGATCGTCCATGTGATGGTGGGGCCGGAACTCATCGAGGTCACCACCTTCCGCGCGCTGCACGATGACGATACCGCCACCGATGCGCACGGGCGGGTGCTTCGCGACAACACCTTCGGTTCGCAGGCCGATGATGCTGCGCGCCGTGACTTCACGGTCAATGCGCTTTACTACGATCCGTACGACGAAACCATTCATGACTACCACCACGGTTATGCCGATCTGAAGGCCGGCAAACTGTGCATGATCGGTGACCCCGAAGTCCGCTACCGGGAGGATCCGGTCCGGATGTTGCGCGCCGTTCGGCTGGGGGCTAAGCTAGGCCTAGAGATTGATGCGGCGACCCGCAAACCGATCCGCAATATGGCGCCATTACTCGACAACGTGCCGCCTTCGCGGCTCTTTGACGAGATGCTCAAGCTACTGACCTGCGGTGATGCGCTGGCCTGCTTAAAGCGCTTGCGTGCTGAAGGCTTGCATCACGGCGTGCTGCCACTACTTGACGTGATACTCGAGCAACCACTGGGCGAGCGTTTCGTAGAACAGGCACTAACCAATACCGACCGTCGCATCCGCGAGGGCAAATCCATTTCTCCGGGTTTCCTCTTCGCCGCGCTGCTCTGGCACGAAGTACTGGCCAACTGGAATCAGCGTAAAGCCGCGGGCGAAATCAATATTCCCGCCCTGTTTGCCGCGATGTCCGACGTGCTGGACCGACAGGCAGAAAAGCTCGCGATCACCAAACGGCTCGTCGGTGACATCAAGGAAATCTGGTCGCTACAACCCCGATTCGAACAACGCAGCGGCAAGCGCCCCTACGCGCTGCTCGCACATCCGCGTTTCCGTGCCGGTTATGACTTCATGCTTTTGCGTGCGGAGACCGGTGAAATCGATATGAGCATTGCCGACTGGTGGACCGCGTTTATCGAAGGCGATCATAACGACCAGGAAACGCTAATCGCGAGTGCACCACGCGACACCGCCCCGGCCAAGAAACGCCGTCGAGGCGGCAATCGGCGCCGTCGGGGTGGCGGCAGCGGCGACGCTTCCAGCACACCAAGCGACAATGACGGCGTATGACTCAAACCGCACCGCTTCACCTGGCCGTCATCGGGCTGGGGGCCAATCTGGGCAATCCCAGCACCGCATTGCGTGATGCCGTTGCCCGCTTAAGCGCGCACCCACAAACCGCAGATTGGCAGGTTTCCCCGTATTACCGGTCAGCCCCCGTCGGCTCGGATGCGGTGCAACCAGACTACATCAATGCGGTAGCAAGTTGCCGCACAGATCTTGCCCCTGAAGCGATGATGCAATGGCTGCTTGATATCGAGCGCCAATTCGGCCGCGACCGCAGCCATGAGGTCGGCCGTAATGCACCACGAACGCTGGACCTGGATCTACTGATCTATGACACGCTCAGCATGCACACCGACCTGCTGACGCTACCCCACCCCCGCTTGCACCAACGGGCTTTTGTGCTTCGCCCGCTGCTGGATCTGATGCCTGATATCCAGCTGCCAACCCTGGGACGCCTCGATCGCTACCTACCCGAGGTGGCGGATCAGGCCATCGAGCGTCTGCCCGCCCAATCCGTCTGATCGGTGCCGGATCCTAACGGGGCTTGCCCAATACGGAGAGCTGTGTATCCTAGGCATCCTTGATCCGCTTTCAACGAACCCGAACCGCATGTCTGCCCAAACCGCCCAGCGCCGTCTGACACCGCTCGATCTTGCCCGCCAACGCGAACGGGGCGAGAAGATCGTCATGCTGACTTGCTACGATGCCACCTTTGCCCGTGTTTCCGAATCCAGCGGCATTGATGCACTCCTGGTAGGCGACTCACTGGGCATGGTGCTTCAAGGTCACGACTCGACGCTGCCAGTGACCCAGGCTGACATGGTCTATCACGTTGCCTGCGTGGCGCGCGGCTGTGAGCGGCCGCTCATCATCGCCGACATGCCTTTTGGTACCTATCAGGAAAGCCCGGAACTGGCGTTTCGCAATGCCGCGCAGCTGATGGCGGCCGGCGCCCAGATGGTCAAAATCGAGGGTGGCCGCGATATGGCCACCACCACCGCATTCCTGACCAATCGGGGCATCCCCGTGTGTGGCCATATTGGCCTGACCCCCCAGTCCGTCTTCCAGCTGGGCGGTTACCGGGTCCAGGGTCGGGGGGATGGCGACCGCGAACGTCTGCTCACGGATGCCCTGGCGCTGGAAGAAGCCGGTGCCAGCCTACTCGTTCTCGAAGCAATGCCAGCCAAGGTCGCCGATTTCATTACTGACCATCTGCGCATCCCCACCATTGGCATTGGCGCCAGCGCCCATTGCTCAGGCCAGGTGCTGGTTCTGCACGACATGCTCGATATCGCACCGGGCAAAAAGCCCCGCTTCGTCAAAAACTTTATGGCAGGCCGGGATTCGGTGGCTGCAGCCATCGCGGCCTATGTCGATGAGGTCCGTGCCGGCACCTTCCCGGGCCCGGACCAGCAGTATCCGGAATAAATCATGCAGATTCACGCCCAGGTCGCTGCGCTGCGCGCCGCGCTCAACGAAGCACGCCGTCAGGGCAAGACCATTGCCTTCGTACCCACCATGGGTAACCTGCATGCCGGCCATATCAGCCTGATGCGTCAGGCACGGGCGCATGCCGATATTGTAGTGGCCAGCATCTTCGTCAATCGGCTGCAGTTCGGCCCAAACGAAGACTTTGACAAATACCCTCGTACCTTCGAGGCCGACTGCGCCCAGCTCCGCGATGCCGGTGTCGAGGTGCTGTTTGCACCGACAGAGGCCGACCTTTACCCGGAACCACAAACCTATGCGGTAGAGCCGCCGGAGATCCAGCACATGCTGGAGGGCGAATGCCGACCTGGTCACTTCCGTGGCGTTGCCACGGTCGTCATGAAGCTCTTCCAGATTGTGCAGCCGGATACCGCACTCTTCGGCAAAAAGGATTACCAGCAACTCATGGTGCTGCGAAACATGAGCCGTCAGTTCATGTTGCCCATCAACATTATCGGCGGCGAAACCGTGCGTGCCGACGACGGCCTGGCGCTTTCATCGCGCAACGGCTACCTGAGCCCGGCCGAACGCGCCGAGGCACCGCGTCTGCAGCAGTGCCTGCAGCGCATCCGCCAGGCTATCAAGAACGGAAATACGGACTACCCGGCGCTTTGCCAGCAGGCCACGGACGAGCTAGATGGCCATGGCTGGCAAACCGATTACATCAGCGTGCGCCGCCAGCAGGATCTGTCACCCGCCGGGGCTGGTGATACCGATCTGGTCATTGTTGCCGCCTCCCGCCTGGGCACCCCACGGCTTCTGGATAACCTTGAAGTCTGAACCCATTGTTTTATAAGACGTTTTTAGTCTAAAAAAACCCACAAAAAAATTGTTGACAGGCTGAAACTGACGCGACACAATGCGTTTCCTTTTGCTGCTCAGGGTTAAGAATCCATGCAACGAACCATGCTCAAGTCCAAGCTGCACCGCGTGACCACCACGCATGCGGAATTGCACTATGAGGGCTCCTGCGCCATTGATGAAGATCTGCTCGACGCGGCCAATATCCGCGAATACGAACAGATCGACATCTGGAACATTAACAATGGCGAGCGCTTCACCACGTATGCCATTCGCGGCGCCCGCGGTTCGGGCATCATTTCGGTCAATGGCTCGGCGGCCCGCCGTGCCTCACCGGGTGATCTGCTGATCATTGCGACCTTTGCCGTCTACAACGAGGTCGAGCTGGCCAACTACGCGCCGCAGCTGGTTTACGCGGACGCCAACAACCGTATCGCCCGCATCGGCAACGGCATTCCGGCACAGGCCGCCTAAATTACCCCGGGTTCAGTTGGGCCGATAGAGCCTAACCACCTCACCCACGATCAATAGCGCCGGAGGCTTCAACCCTTCGGCGTTAATCTTTTGGGCCAGCGTTTCCAGCGTTGCCATCAAAACACGCTGATCCGGACGGGTGCCATGATAAATCACCGCCACAGGGGTTTCAGGCGACCGCCCATGGGCCACCAGCGCGTCGGCAATACCCGAAGCAGCACTGACCCCCATATAAAAGACCACCGTCTGCTGCGGCCGGGACAAGGCCAGCCAATCCAGATCCCCCAGCGCCGACTCCCCCTGCTTCAGGTGGCCGGTTGCGAAAATGACCGACTGCGCCCAATCCCGATGCGTTAGCGGAATGCCGGCAAAGGCGGCACACCCAGTAGCTGCCGTAATCCCCGGCACAATTTCTACCGTCACACCCGCCGCCGACAGGGCTTCCATCTCTTCGCCACCGCGCCCGAAAATGAAAGGGTCGCCGCCTTTCAGGCGCACCACACGCTTGCCCGTCTGCGCCAGACGAATAAGCCAGGCATTCACTTCATCCTGAGGCAGCGCATGTTTGGCGGCTTTCTTGCCGACATAATGCATTTCAGCGCCCGGCGAAACGAGCGCCAGAATCTCTGGCCCGACCAGATTGTCGTAAAGCACCACCTCGGCATCGATAATGCGGCGCACAGCCCGCAAGGTCAGCAACTCCGGGTCCCCGGGCCCGGCCCCGACCAGGCTGACCTGGCCGCCGGGCAAGGACCGTCCGGTGGCCAGAAGCTCGCCTAGGCGGGTTTCCGGTGCCCGCTCGGGCGCGCTGTCAGAATCAGGATAATCGGGGTTACTCATCGTCAGAACCGTCATATTGCACATGCCCCTTGCCAGAAGCGGCGAGGCAGCATATCTTACTACCCTCACACCATAAAAACGGGGAACCCCCGAACCATATAACAGGAGTCAGGCATGCCTCTTACCGTTCGCCAGTTGCTGGATCGTAAATCGTCCGGTGTTTATTCGATCCGTCCGGATGCATCGGTGCTTGAAGCGCTTGAACTCATGGCCCGTGAAGATATCAGTTCGGTCCTGGTAACCGAAGGCGAGGAACTCAAGGGGATCTTTACCGAACGCGACTATGCCCGCAAGGTCATTCTACGCGGCCGTAACTCGCGCGACACCGTAGTCCGTGAACTCATGACCAGCCAGCTGATCACCATCACCCCGCAAAACAATATTGCCGACTGTATGAGCATCATGACCGAACGCCATATCCGCCACCTGCCCGTGATGGATGGCGGCAAAGTGGTTGGCCTGGTATCGATCGGCGACGTGGTGAAATCGATCATCTCGGACCAGGAAGCCACCATTCAACAGCTCGCCGGGTATATTGCTGGCGATCTGAAGACCTGATCAACGTTACTGACCGAAACACAAACCCGCCGGTCACGCCCGCGGGTTTTTTCATGCTATGGCATTAGAAACCGAACTCAAGCTCCGCATAGATCCCGGTGCGGTCAGCGCCCTGCGCCAGCACCCGCTGCTGGGTTCATCACCCAAACAACAGCATCTGTACAACACCTATTTTGATACCGATGATCTGGCGCTCACCCGCCAAAAAGTGGCGGTACGGGAACGACGGGTGGACGACCAGACGCTCCTGACGGTTAAAACGGCAGGCCACAGCCAGAGAGGACTCAGCCAGCGCCAGGAATGGGAAGCCCCGACCCGGCCAGGCGCATTCGATTTCAAACGGCTCGTGGATGATGTGCCGCTGGCGAATGACCTGGCCCGCATCGCCGATCACCTAGTGCCTATCTTCACCACTGACTTCGAACGATTGAGCTGGCTGCTGGCACTGAACCAGGGAACCGTTGAGGTCGCGCTGGATCGCGGCATCATTGAAGTGACCCGTCACGGCCAGACAGCGCATCAACCGATCTGTGAGCTGGAGCTCGAACTGAAGTCCGGCGACAACGCCGCACTGACGGCACTCGCAGCAGAACTCGGTGCCGTCATCCCGCTGGAACCCAGCGACGACAGCAAGGCCGCACGCGGCTACGCCCTGTTCAATTCCCTCGCCATCTAAACAAAATGGCCGCTGAATTCAGCGGCCATTTTCCTACCGGAAACTGATCCGGGCTTGCTTTACTTACCCGTGCAGCCCGAGGGCAGGTACTTCTGATCCATGGTTGAGCTACATGCCCAGCTCGAGATCGTTGCATTGGCCACGGCACCCGTGTAAACGATGGTTTTACCATCCACATTCTTGTCGATGCCCTTGATGGTTACGGTCACCGTTGCATTGCCTGCATCGCCGCCCGAGACCACACTCTCCACGTACTGGGTGCTGCCCGAACACAGGTTATTGGGAATCGCTGCGTTACCGCTCTGCACCGCTTCTGTCACGGACACCTTACAGGCCGAAGCCGCCAGCAGACCCTCGGATACCTTGGCTCGGATCGTATAGTTCTGATACGCCGGAAGCGCCACAGCCGCCAGAATACCCACGATGGCAATCACCACCATCAACTCGATCAGGGTAAACCCTGCCTGCAACGACTTACGCATCACACTCTCCCGTTAAAACCATAGAAAACTCGGGGTTATCTTACCCCATGGGTCAGCGGCTGGCAAAGCTGTCGGCCGCAAAACTCACCGGCAACACCTGCCCGAGCCCCTGTGCCTCAGCCTGCTCCAGCACGGCCAGGGCAACGGCCATGTCCTGCACACCCAGTCCCTGGGACTCGAACACGCTGATGCCCGATGAATCGGGTTTGACGAGAATACGCCCGGCCACAATATCGCCCAGCTCGATCAGCTGGCGTGGCAACAGCCGACCTTTTTCCAGCAAGGGGAGTAAATCGCCCGCCTCTCGCAGCGCTGTCTCGACCGTATCCACGACCAGCGGGCAGGCCTTGCGCAACAGATCTTCGGGTAGCTCCCGACGAATCAGTGCATTACTGCCGGCTGCATTGATATGCGTGCCCGCGGACACCCATGCCGTTTCAAGTACCGGGTTGGCGCTGGTGGTCACCGTACCGATCACATCAGCTCCGGCGACAGCATCCGCCGCCGCCTCAGGCGCAACGCCAACAATGGTTCTATCCGGAAACTGTGCCTGCATCCGCGCCACGAAATCGGCACGTTTTTCGGGATTCCGCCCAATCACAGATACCTGGCTGATCGGCAATACCGCCAGTTGGGCAGCGAGGTGCCCCTCTGCCTGCCAACCGGTACCAAACAGTGCTAGCGTCTGGGCATTCGGATTGGCCAGCCAGCGGGAGGCCACCCCGGAGGCCGCCCCCGTCCGGATCATCCCGAGCAGGTCCGCCGATATCATGGCGCGTAGCGCGCCGCTGATACCATCGTAAAGATGCACCAGAAACCGGTTTCCCTCGCGGCTACTGGTATAGGCCTTGAACCCGGTGACAGAAACCCCTGCAGGATTGGTATAAGACGCCTGCAGCAAATGCAGCGCCAATTTGGGCGTCCGCGTCCGCTGGCGCGGTAAATCCTGCGCGCGACCCAGCGTCAGCGCCCGGTGGGCGTCTTCAACCGCGGCAATGGCCATTGGTACGTTCAGAACCTGCCGCACGTCGGCTTCTGTCAGATACAACGCCATCTGTTACTCCGTAAAGTTCACTGGTTGGTACCCATGCTATCGGGGTGCAGGATAGAGCCGTTTAAGCGCCCAATGCGACGGCAGAATCACCAGAAAGAGCAGCATCAGTTGTAGCAACACAAACCAGACATGCTCGGGCATCCACGTCTGCACCGCCTGGTCACTGAAGCCGTACACATAGTTGATATTCACCGGCAGATTCGGGTTGCTGGCCGGGGCCGGTGGTGCCGGCATGAAGAAATAGCAGATGTACAACGAGGTAAATGCCAGCGCCGTCCATAATGGCATCCCCTGAGGGTGATAGCCCGTGCGCCTGAGCATCCAGATCAGCAGGAAAGGCAGCCAGAAGTGGAAAAAAGACAGAATGCGGACATGCAGCGGAATCGTAGACTGGAACATGTATTCCGTCATGCCTGTAATGGGCACCCCCAACAAACTCGACATAAAATCCACTGCCCAGATCAGCTGGGGCAGAATGATCCCTACCGCCGCCGTTGATACCAGTAACGCACTCTTCCGCCACATCGCAGCCAGCGTAAGCAGCAGCGCCATGTCACAGAAGAACAAAAAATTAGTCGGGCCGTAGGTCACGAGGTAGATCGGAATCATGGCGGCCACATACACCGTCAGAAACCACCGCAACTCCTGCGGCAGATGTGAGTACTTGCTTTGCATCAGGCTCATTGGACTTGCCCCCGAGTCGTCATTTGATCAACGCATTTCGGAGCAAGCCACACCCCGTGCATCGGTTTTCTGATTTTGCATATTATGGACTGAGCCAAGATGTTTGTCCCAAAGAAAAACCCGCCACGAGGGCGGGTTCTCTGGGTGCTCAATCGACGAATCGATTACAGCAGGCCCTTGAGCAGCTTGGCCATTTCAGACGGGTTACGCGTCACCGTGAAACCGCACTCTTCCATCACGGCGAGCTTGGCATCGGCGGTATCTGCACCACCCGAAATCAGGGCGCCGGCGTGACCCATGCGCTTGCCCGGAGGGGCGGTGACACCCGCGATGAAGCCAACGATCGGCTTCTTCATGTTGTCTTTGCACCAGCGAGC
>JBFYKG010000116.1:0-2651 GCA_041311015.1 Rhodocyclaceae bacterium
TCGCCGGCAGATTTTAAGTCTGCTGTGTTTACCAATTTCACCACACCCGCAACAGCCCGCCATTGTACCTGTCTGCGGGCTTCTGAGGCAGATTCACCTTAGCCGAGCAGGCTGGCCAACATCTTGCTCGCCAGTAGCGCCAGCATGATGCCAAAGGCACGCTTGAGCTGTTTCACCGGCAAGCGATGCGCCACACGGGCGCCCACCGGGGCCATGAAAATCGTTGAAACCACGACCCCCAGAAATGCCGGTAGATACACAAAACCCAGGCTGGGACCGGGCAGATCGGGCACATCCCAGCCACCCACGATGTAGCCCACCACGCCCGCCGTCGCAATCGGAAACCCCAGTGCGGCCGACGTGCCGACCGCCTGACGGATGTTGATATTACAGAGCACCATGAACGGGACCGACAGAAAGCCGCCACCTGCCGCAACCAGACTGGAGACGCCGCCAATCAGACCGCCGACCCCAAGCAAACCGGCAAAACCGGGTAACTGGCGCGTGGGCCTGGGTTTGAAATCGAGCAGCATCTGCAACGAAGCCCAGTACACGATGGCCGTAAAAACCATGGCGAGCGCATCCGTGGGTACGCGACTGGCAAAGAGGCTACCGACCAGCGTACCGACCACCAGGCCGGGCGCCATCCCCCGAAAAATATCCCAACGCACCCCGCCATGCTGATGATGGGCCCGCATGCTGGAAATCGAGGTCACCACAATAGTCGCCATCGCCGTGCCCAGCGCCATATGCATCACCTGATCGACCGGAAATCCTTGCGCCTGAAACAGCAGCAACAGAATCGGCACGATTGTCAGACCACCACCCACACCAAACAGCCCGGCAATAAAACCGGAGGCCAGTCCCAGCGCCACATAACTCAAAAGCCAGAGCGTCACGCCTCGTCCTCGGGCAGCGATGATGTGTTTAGCGGGGGGGCGTCACGGTCACCCTCCCACGCCGCCATAAACTGGCGCATGGCCAGTTGCAAGGCATCCCGAGACTGAGCATCGGCCCGGTTCATGGCCGCCATGGGCCCATGCAGAAACTTGTTGGTCAGCCGTGTCGCCATCTGCTCCAGCACCTGTGCCGGTGCGTCACCCCGCTGCAGACGCCGCAATGCCTGCTCCAGTTCCTGCGTACGCAGTTGCGCCGCACTCTCGCGGAATGACTGAATGACGGGCACGTGCACGCGTCGTGCATGCCAATCCAGGTAATCCCCAATCCGGGCGGCAATGATCGATTCGGCATCGGCCACCGCAGCTTGGCGCGAGGCCATGCCGGTCTGGACCACGCCGGCCAGATCATCGACGGTATACAGAAACACATCGTCCAGCTCGGCCACTTCGGGCTCGATGTCTCGGGGCACCGCCAGATCCACCATGAACATCGGGCGATGACGCCGCGCCTTCAATGCGCGTTCGACCATACCCAGACCAATAATTGGCAGTGAACTGGCCGTACACGAAATCACTATATCGAACTGATGCAGGACATCCGGCACTTCAGACAGCCGCATGGCTTCGCCACCGATCTGTTCGGCCAGATTGCTGGCGCGCTCCAACGTTCGGTTAGCCACCACCATCCGCTGCGGTTGGGCACCGGCAAAGTGGGTGGCGCACAGTTCCATCATGTCACCGGCACCCACCAGCAACACCGACTGCGTGGATAAATCTTCAAAAATCCGTTCGGCCAGATGGACCGAGGCGGCCGCCATCGACACCACGCTCTCGCCAATGCCTGTCGTGCTCCGTATTTCCTTGGCTACGGCAAACGCATGCTGGAACAACCGATGCAAATGGCTGCCCAAAGCACCCACCTGTTCGGCCGTGCGCGCCGCATCTTTCATCTGCCCCAGAATCTGCGGCTCACCCAACACCATCGAATCCAGACCCGCCGCCACGCGGAGCGCCTGTCGCACCGCGTCCTGCTCGGTATGCTGATACAGATAGGGCTGCGCTTCTTCCAGGGTCATGCCGGCGTATTGCATCCACCAGGTCAACACCGCTTCTACCGTTGCGCCTTCGACATACAGTTCGGTGCGATTACAGGTCGAGAGGATCGCGGCTTCATTCACGGCACCGCATTGACGCAGAGTCATCAGCGCACCGCCGATGGCTTCGGCCCCAATGGACACCCGTTCCCGCACGGCCAGCGGCGCCGTGTGGTGATTCAGTCCAATCAGGTGAAGTGGCATGCCCGGCGTCGCGTAAAAAGTCAGTCGAGGGAACGGCGTGCAGTATACCATCCGGGTCACCGCTTGCCGCGTCAGGTAAGGGTTTCAGCCCTATCGTCTCTTATCGTTGCATCTACAGAAAGCAAAAACCCGGGCCGAAGCCCGGGTTTTTGTTGGTTACGTACCGAAGTACGGTAACGCGTGCTTAGTGACCCGAGGCCCCAGCAGCACCGATACCGGTTTCCGAACGAACCATCTGTGCCGGATAACCTTCACGGTCAATCTTGGCACGGGCGCTACCGTCCATCTTCGAGACCAGCCAGATTGTGGCAAAGGCAGCGGTCATCGAGAACAGAGCCGGCGAACCGTATGGGAACGGTGCGCTACCCTTCGGGTTGCCCATCACAGCTTCGTACACAGCCGGCGACAGGATCGTCAGGCCAGCCGAAGCCAGCAGACCGACGAAGCCACCGAC
>JBFYKG010000117.1:0-2634 GCA_041311015.1 Rhodocyclaceae bacterium
CCGGATAAGGGTATGGCCGAAGTCATTATCGGCAAGCAGCGTAACGGCCCGACGGGCGTGGTGAATCTGGCGTTCCTGGGTGAATACACCCGCTTCGAAAATCTGGCACGCGGTTAAGCTTCAAACCCGGACATAAAAAACCGCTCCTCGGAGCGGTTTTTTTGTTGCACAGGGAATATTCGCTTAGAGGCAGGGCTGAATGATGTCGATCAGCTTGTTGGTGGCATCCTGCTTCATCGTTGACCAGAGCTGGAATACGGCGCCGCCTGTGCGGGCATTACCCGAGTCGATCACGAAATCGGTGTTCATGCCGAATAGGGTTCTGGATTCGGCAAACGCGGTATAACCATTCTCGTACTTGGATACAGTAACCTGTTGCTGCGTTGCCTGTTCCCAGCCCTTGGCGACACAGTTCAGGGTTTTCTCTGCGTTCGGTGCCATGCTTGATGCGGCAAAAGTGACCGGGCGTCCGCGAAGTTCTGCGGGGGTTGCGCAAGCGGCGAGGAGCGAAACGGCGGCGATGCCGAGGGCGGCAGTTTTAAAGTTCATGTGGGTCTCCTGTTGGGGGTTGAGATCTTTAGATGGGCAGAGCTTAGCACGGGTGCCCGTACTGATTTGCAAGTGCTTAATAGCCGCCCTTGATGTCCGGGTTGTTCAGTGTGTCGTTGGGTGTGTAGATCGAGCCACCCCAGTTGGCCTGCAGGTCGTAACCTGATTCGCCGACCAGATAGGTCGTCACGTTTGGATTAATCGAGCGCTGCTCGCCACCAGAGCCAGCTGATAAGTTGGCGTTGACATCGCCTCCCACACCCTTGGCGGCGGTGAACTGTTTGATCGCTTCTTGGTTCTTGAAAATCAGGACCTGATATTGCTTCTGATAGCCCGCGCCCAGGCCTTCGCCTGCCTTGCGTTCCATCATGAACACAGGCTTCTGGCCCGGTTCGAAGAGTGCGCCATCACCATTCGAAAGAACCACCAGCACGATGTTCACGTTGCTGGCGTTAAAAACGGCATAGCCCGCACTCTTCTTGATCTCGTCAGTGACTTTGGGGTTCTGGCGGATTAAGGTGTCCACGCCGGTGCGCGCCATCTTGAGAATCGCTTCGCGCTTATCGATGACTTGTCGTTCGGTCAGGGGCTTGCCATCGCTTTGTGTGGTCTGGCAGCCGGTTAAAGTGATCAATCCGGCAAGGAGGGTAGTCAGTAAAAGGGGTCGTAAACGCATCATGAGTGAGTGTATTAGTTAAGTGGGCGCGCATTAACGCGATAACGCACGGTTGCATCAGAAACACGACCGGCTCTAGGGTTGCCGATGGTGGCCAGGGGTGTGGCCAGGCCGGGCAGGCCGGTGTCTGGGCCGTTGGGAAGATTAAAGCCGGGGCCATATTCATAACCGACCCAGTTCATTTCCCAGTAGCCAAACAGTTTTTTACGCAGGTTCTGTACGCGGCCATCGGTGGGCGATAGCCCTTCCAGTTGCTGGAGCCGAACCACATCACCTGGGTCCACCGGGATCCAGCCATAGCCCGGAGTATGAAACTCGGCGCGCACACGCTGGTCTTTGGTGACATTACCGGTGGCGCCAAGCTTAGGGCTGAGGCGTGATTCGCTGATGATCTGGCCCCACACTGCCCGGGCCGGAATGTTCAGCGCCCGGCATAGATTGACGAAGGCAATCGCCACGTCTTCGCCATTCGGACTCGGGCAGACGGTGCGTGGCGGCATGGCCACCTCAAAGACACTGCAGTTTCCTGCGAGTGCCTTATCGAGAATCCAGTCATAGAGTGCGCGGGCGCGCGGCAGGGGTTCGATGATCCGTCCGGTAATCTCGTCGGCCAGCCGACGCAGGCTGTCACTGGTGCCCTGATAACCGGTCTCTCGGACATTGCGGCTGAGTTCTTCTTCCGACTCATGGTAGAAGGTACCGCGTTTGGTGATATCGAATTGTCGCGTACGGGTTTCAACGTTCAGCGTCAGTGTCACGCTGGGCGTCGATGAACCGCCCTCAATCACATACGCATGGAGCTGGCTGGCCGGGTCGAAACGGATCCCGGCATTACCGCCGCCGGACCACCGGACAGCAGTCACCTGCTGCCAGGGGGTATCCATGGGGATGGGGATCCAGAGGGTGGCATCGCCATCGTGGCTACTGGATGACACATCGATCGTCAGTTCGTAGGGTCGCCAGACCCCACCGCTCATGGCGACTTCGGGCGCCAGTTTGGCCGGCACCTTGATCGGGGCGGGGCCGGAAGGTGCGCGTAATCCACTGCTGCGGCTCGATTTCTTGAGGCCGCTGCCCGTGGATTTCTTGGGTGCGCCCAGCGCCGCACCGGAGGCCAGTAGCCCCGCAAGCAGGAAGGTACGACGCTTCATGCGGCTTACAGCACCTCGGAGGCAAAGTCGGCCAGGCGGGAACGTTCACCCCGCTGCAGGGTGATGTGCCCGGCATGCGGCCAGCCCTTCATGCGATCAACCACATAGGTCAGGCCCGAGCTGCCTTCCGTCAGGTACGGCGTATCGATCTGGGCGATGTTGCCCAGGCAGACCACCTTGGTGCCGGGGCCAGCCCGCGTGATTAGGGTTTTCATCTGCTTTGGCGTCAGGTTCTGGGCTTCGTCAATAATGAGGAAC
>JBFYKG010000118.1:0-2606 GCA_041311015.1 Rhodocyclaceae bacterium
AGTGGGGGCGTTATGTTTTATGACATTCTTTTTGGTCATGGTGTCTGGGTCGGCATTCTTTCGATCCCAGCCTGTTTTGCCCTATTTTCCTACATGGGAATTCGGGTCTTCAAATTAATACCCGTTCACATTAGACAGTCGCATAGAGACACTGTCAGTTACGGTCTTGCGACGATCAGTATTTTTACGGCCGTGTTGCTCGCATCAATAGCCGTTACTGCTTGGGAGCTCCACGCCAAGGCTGAAGCAAGTGTTAGCCAAGAGGCTCAGCTTGCGGCCGATGTCTTGCGTGGTTCGTTTGCCATGCCAGAACCACTTAAGTCTGAATTGATGAAAGGCGGGCAGAACTACCTTGATATTGTCATTAACGAGGAATGGCCACAGATGGGCAACAGCAACCATAACTTCCAGAAGGGATGGGATGCGCTTGTCGATTTGTATATGACCACCATCAAATTTAGGACGAACGATAGCGTAGTACAGATTCAGTACGCAGATCTCTACCAGAAGGTGAGTACCTTGATTGACGCAAGAAGGAACCGGGTCTTGTCGTCCAAGGATCACCTGCCACCCATCGTCTGGGCGACTTTGATCGCTGCAGCCATCATTAACATCATTTTCTTGTTTTTATTCAGCATGGAAAACCAGGCCATGCATGACTTCATTGCGATCCTGATTTCCATCGTCATTGGATTCGTCATTGCCTTCATTCTCGCTTTTGATAGCTCCTATGAAGGCCCGATGGCAATTCCGGCTGATGCCTATGAGAGCGTCAGGATCAATTTCATAAAGTACAAGGCGATGTACCCTTAGCGTGCCAGTAGTGCTGTCTGTATCAAACAAAAAAATATTTTGAAGTTTTTTCGAGAGGCTCACCTGGTGAGACTCTCGCCGAATACGATGTCTCCTATGCCCGATTTCAAGGGTCAACACATAAGGAGCATTGTCATGAAAAACTTTCTGGTCTGGATCGTACTGATTTCTACTGCCGCTGTGGGTGTCGCTGTAGCGCAGCCTACGGGTGATGAGTTAGCCGCGGCCCAAGTGGTTGCGCAAAGCCAGGTTGCTTGATTCCTGTGCTAGATCACGAGCACCCGCGCATGACCCGGACCAGTTTCGGGTTCAGTTCGCACAGGTGTTTAAATATCTTGTCGGCGCCGCTGGTGCCTTGAGTGCTCACGGTATAGCTGGCAAGTTCAGAGCCCGACTTATCCTTGATCTGTAGGGTGCCGGCACTCTTTTCACAATCGGTGGCGTGGGTGAGGGCGGTGACGTCTTCACTCCCGACACGCATCGGTAGGCTGATACTGTAGTTGATGCCGAAATGATTGATGCTGACGTCTTTGGCCTGATAGCTGAAGTTGCCGTCACGGATGTTGCCAGACACACTGGCGCAGCCTGTGAGGAGCAGGGCCAAGATCAGGCGGATGCCGGCGCGGTGTGAATTTGTCATGGTTAATACAGGATACCCGCTTCAAGCATGATTCTGGCCTGGCCGTTGGCGTTGCCGTTCAGGCCAAAGCTGGCACCACTGCTGGCATTGAGGGCGCGCACGTAGGAGCCTTCAAGTCGGGTAAAGAACGCTCCACGTTGCCAGGTGGGTGTGAGTGTGGCGCTCCAGGCGGCGCTATTGGGGCCGTACATGAGGTTATTACTGCTGACGCCGCTATTACCCCAGCTGTTCAGGTATTCCAGGCGCAGGGGCAGGGTGATGTTCTGTTTGACGGGCTTGCCCTGTTCCAGCGGGTTGATGCGGTAAGTGCCCAGTATGGCGGCACCACGGGTGCCTGAGCTCCCAAGGATGCCGACTTCGGGTGCCGCAGGCACGACCGTCATCTGCAGATAGGGGCTGAGTGACCAGTGCGGGTTGTTATACCCGTAGTTGAGCGTCGTGATCTGCGAATTGTTTTGCAGCAACGGCGTGGCCATGGTGTTCATGGCATTGGCGCTGACTGAGCCGGTCCAGCTGGCATTGAGACTATGACGCTCGTTAAGCGGCACGGTCAGCTGGCCGCTCAGCCAGTTATAGGTGTTCGAATATGAGCCATCCGTCCAGGCCAGATTGGCGCTAAACGTGTCGCCCTGGTAATTGAGCTGCATGCCCCGCGTGACGACGTTGGTCTGAGTCCAGAGCAGGCCGCGCTGGATATTGATGTTCTGGTAAGTGAAGGTGTTCTCGCCACCGCCGATAGCGAAGATCTTGCCGATGTTGAGCTGCCATTCATTACTCGGTGCCAGTGTGATCCAGCCAACGGGAAAGAAGCCCCAGGTACCATCAGTCTGGGTGTAGGCCCGGGTGTAGTTGGTGGCCAGTGCAGGCTGGGCGTAAGCGCCGCCCATGGCGAACAGTTGTAACCAGCCCGAGGTTTTTTGCAGCATAAATTGCGCATTCGAAACATCGCCAAAGTCTTTGGGGCTGGCATTGTTGGTATTACTCTGCGCTGCAGCCAGGCCAGACAGTGCTACATAGGCTTGCCAGTCACCGAGGGTGTCGCTGCTGTAGTGCAGCTTCTGACCCGCAAAACTAAGGGTGGGCCCCAGGCTCATGGTGGGATCAATCGCGTCCTCCAGTGCATCATGCGCCAGTACGGCACCGGATGCGCTGG
>JBFYKG010000119.1:0-2573 GCA_041311015.1 Rhodocyclaceae bacterium
TTGAAGGTGAGCTGGATCATCTGCCGGAACAGGCTTTCTACATGGTGGGTTCGATCGAAGAAGCCATCGAGAAGGCTAAGACCCTGCAGTAATCCACAGTTCCATCCCCCCGCCGCGTTGTGAGACGCGGCGGATCAGGAGCAAATATGGCATTAAGAATTCATGTAGACGTTGTCAGTGCCGAAGAGAAAATCTTCTCGGGTGAAGCTGATCACGTGGTGCTGCCGGGTGAGTCTGGCGAGCTGGGTATCTGGCCACGCCACACCCCGCTGCTGACCCGCATCCGTCCGGGCGCCGTACGCATCAAACTGCCGGAAGGTGGCGAGGAATTCGTCTACGTTTCTGGTGGCATGCTGGAAGTGCAACCGACTATGGTCACCGTGCTGGCGGACACCGCCATCCGTGCCCATGATCTGGATGAAGCACGTGCCATGCAGGCCAAGAAAGCGGCTGAAGAAGCGCTGCAGAATCGTAGCGCCGATATGGACTACGCCAAGGCCGAAGCCGAACTGGCCGACGCTGTGGGCCAGCTGGCTGCGATCAAGAAGCTGCGCGTCCGTCAGTAAGCTTTACAAGCAATACCGAATGCAAAGGCCACCTACGGGTGGCTTTTGTTTTTTTAGGGTGATTGGTGTGACTTATTAGCGGTTGAGTCGTTCAACCCGTTGCTGCAGCCGCGCGACATCATTCCGCAAGGTATCTACCTCGGACATAAACCCCGCAACCTCTTCGTTGGGCACAATGACGGAATGGCCTTCGGCCACATGTTCCGTAAACTGATCCTTTAGTCGGCTAACAAGCTGTTCGGCAGCTAGCTTGAAGTTGCTAAAGATACCCATGGCCCGGTGGGCGGCAATATCACCAATCTTGCTGGCAAGAAATGCTTCGGGATCGGGGCGGATGTTATCCAACACATCGTTAATCGCATTTGCCAAGTCGATATTGCCGCGTATCTTGGCAGCTTTTAGAATCCCATGGCGACCATGGCTAATAAATCGGGGTGCCGCATCAGCCGGCAGATCAATCGATAGCGTCGGCTCATCGTCCCCAAAGACCTCGTGCGCGGCGAGCAAGCCGTTGGGCTCAATGGTATAGCGTAGGATCGGCTTATCGGCGAGCGCAATTCGCAATGTGGCACCCGCAAAGCCAGCCAGCCGCTTCATGGCCCAGGGGTCATCGCTGAGTGCCCGGTTGACGACGGGAAGCGACAGGCTATTGAGCATGATCAGTAGCGGACCAGAATGTCAGAACTTGTCGCCCACGTGGAGCGCCACAACGCCACCGGTGAGATTGTGATACTGAACACGGTCAAAACCGACGCCTTCCATCATCTGCTTCAGCGTTTCCTGATCCGGGTGCATGCGAATCGACTCAGCTAGATAGCGATAGCTGTCGGAATCGTTAGCCACCACCTTGCCAACGCGCGGAATCACCTGGAAAGAATAGAAGTCGTAGATCGGTGCAAGCAGCGGTGTGACTTTGGAGAATTCCAGCACCATCAACTTGCCACCGGGTTTGAGCACGCGGCGCATCTCAGCCAGCGCACCATCTTTATGCGTCATGTTGCGCAGACCAAACGCCACCGTCACGATATCGAAGTAGCCATCCGGAAACGGTAGCTTCTCGGCATCGCACTGGGCGGTTTTAACAATGGTGCCGTTGTTGAGCAAGCGATCGCGACCACAGGTGAGCATGGCGTTGTTGATATCGGTCAGCCAGACCTCACCGCTCGGTCCCACCTTCTTGCTAAAGGCCTTGGCCAGGTCGCCCGTGCCACCGGCAATATCCAGCACCTTCATACCGGGCTTAACGCCACTACGCGCTATGGTAAAAATCTTCCACAGACGATGCAGGCCACCGGACATGAGGTCGTTCATCACATCGTATTTGGTGGCGACCGAGTCAAAGACCTGGCGCACGCGGCCAGCCTTCTCGCGCTCATCAACCGTTTCGTACCCAAAGTGGGTGGTGTTGTCGTTCGGGTGTGTCACGTTAAACCTTACGTTGGTGCCCGGCTTGTTCAAGCCGTTGTAGATAGCTTTGCCAGAGTGGTGCATGGTTTCGGGCAAATTCGTGGAAGATGTCCCAAGAGTATAGACCGCTGTCGTGGCCGTCGGAAAAGATCAGTTTAACTGCGTAATTGCCTACCGGCTCAATCCCGGTGATTAAGACATTTTCCTTGCCAACCTGGAGTACTTCATTGCCCTGCCCGTGCCCACGAACTTCGGCTGACGGCGAGTAAACCCTGAGGAATTCGGCACTGAGTGGTACTTCGCCCAAACCGGGGTAGGTGAGCACCAGGGTTTGACCACCGGAAAGAAGCCGTAGCTCCTCAGGTACTGGGGTGTTGTTCTGTAAGCCTGCCATTATTCCTTGGCTTTAACCGCCTTTTTCGCAGCCGGTTTTTTGGCCGCTGCCTTCTTTGCTGCGGGTTTTTTAGCGGCAGGTTTCTTCACCGGTTCGGCTGTATCAGCCGTTGCCCTGGCCTTGGCCGGCGCTTTCGCTACAGCCTTCTTCTCTGGGCGCGGCTCGAATTCGAAACCAACCTTGCCGTCTTTACCCAAGGCCAGGAA
>JBFYKG010000120.1:0-2571 GCA_041311015.1 Rhodocyclaceae bacterium
GCGCTGGCTGTCGACGGCGTCCCTGGCCGCCGCCTGGAACATGACCAGATCCTGGTACCTGGGCAAACTCGGGTAGATCATCAGGGGGGCGGCCCAGCCGCTTTTCACCATCAGCAGGTTGAAGGTGGCCCGCTCCTGGGGGTTTAACGTGGTAAGCTCCTGGCTGGAATAGTACGGCGCCATGTAGGCCAGCAGCCGGCCGTACTGGTCGAAGGGTTCGTCAGCGGCGTACAGAAACACGTTGCGTTTGGCCCCCCTGGGCCGGGTCAGGCGCTCGTCCAGGAACCGCTGGAATGCCTGCTTTGCCGCCGTGCCCTGCTGCTCCTGCAGGCTCCCCGCCTGGCCGGTCGCCAGCCGGGGATGCAGGTACTGGCTCAAGCCGTCGCTGACAGGCGCCTGACCGGCCTGCAGCCACTGGGCCAGTTCCGCCAGCCGCTCATCGCTCTTAGAGGGCTTGCCCACGCCAGGGTAGTTGGTTTCCGGGGTGTCGATGCTCAGCATCCGGATCGGCACCCGGACATAGGGGGTATCGCCGTCCGCCGGCGGCCCCAGGTAGCGCTTGTCGCCCAGAGAATCGAGTTCAAAACCCTGGGGATCCCAGAATATTTTCACGCCCGCCATCGTGCGCCTCCAATGAAATCAGATTAAATGGGGTAAAGTAATTGGGGTCGTCTCAGAAAACGGAAAAAAAGCGTACGCTAAGCGTGCGCTGAGGCTGGCACCCAGCGGTAAAGCGTAGGGATGGACACGCCAAGGTTCCTGGCCACATCCTTGGGCGGAACGCCACTGGCCAGCAGCTTCTTAGCCGACTCGATCTTGCTGTCGGTCATCTTCGGCTTGCGACCGCCTTTGCGGCCGAGCTGTTTGGCGACTTCCAGCCCGGCACGGGTGCGCTCAACGGTCAGCGCGCGCTCCATCTCGGCGAGACTCGCCATGACGTGGAAGAAGAACCGGCCTGACGGCGTGCCGGTGTCGATGGCGTCGGTGAGGCTCCTGAACTGAACGCCCTGTTTGTGCAGGTCGCCGACCAGATCGACAAGTTGCTTGACCGACCGCCCCAGGCGATCCAGCTTCCAGACGACCAAGGTGTCGCCTTCACGCAGCATTTCCAGAGCCTTGGCCAATCCAGGTCGGTCGGCCCGCGTACCGCTCACCTTGTCTTCAAAAATCTTCTGGCACCCAGCCTTGACCAAGGCTTCGCGCTGCAATTCAAGGTTTTGGTCTTGCGTCGAAACACGCGCATAGCCAATCAACATGGCGTGCCATTGTCGGCTTGTTGTTGCACGACAGACAATGGCCTGAGCAACTCCGGAAGCCATTCCTGTACCGTCTCCCACACCACATCAAGGTTGATGTCGAAATAGCCGTGGGCCATGCGATTGCGCATGTTGCGCATACGGCGCCACGGCACCTCGGGGTGCGTTTGAGTGAACTCAACATAGCCGTCCATCACCTTTGTGGCGGCTTCGCCGATGATGATGAGGCTCATGATGACCGCCTGCTGGGTACGCTTGTCAGCCAGGAAATCATCCTTGGCCAGTCCATCCACAAAGCCGCACGCATCGGTAGCGGCCTGCTGTATGTGATCGAGGTAATCGGGTAGCCGGTTCTCGCTCATACCGGCTGCGCCTCGGCAAGCACCTTGGCCCGGAACTTCGGCGGCAGATCACCGGGCGTCAGTAAATCGACATCTACGCCGAGTAGCGACTTCAGTTCGTCTTCCAAATCGCCCAAATCCAACAACGTGGCACCGGGCAGCGCATCGACCAGCAAATCAAGGTCGCTGCCGTCGCGGTCAGTGCCATGCAGCACCGAACCGAAGACGCGCGGGTTTGCCGTGCGAAAGCGGCTTACCGCTTCGCGCACTGCGCTTCGCTTCATGTCAAGCACAATAGACGGCCGCATGGGCATCCTTTCTTATCGAAACTCATTGCAATGGTAAGGGATCGAGAATAGAGTTTCAAGAACTATTTTCGAGAATCACAATACCTTGATTTCGCGTACCGCCCTGGATGGCACGGCAGGCTTATCGCCGCCGCGACGGGCCGGCTACCGGTGCCCCCATGACGAATTTCCCCCTGCGGAAAGCCTCATTCCCATCGTGACTACTTATTGGCGCTCACAGCGTTGGGTTTTAGGGTACGATAGCGGATAGTTTTAGGTCAGATTTCAAGGCGGTGGCGTACCGATGAACAGAAAGTCTGGGAGAGCGGGAAAAATGGCGAAGCTGGAGCTGGAGCAAATGTCCGATGCGGAGTTAGGGGAACTCGCGGTCGCGGTGGCCCAGGAGCAGGAACGGCGGCAGGAAGCGAAGCGGAAAGCGGCGCTGGCGCAAATCAAAGAACTGGCGGCGGGCCTGGGGATGACGGTGAAGGAGCTCCTGGCCAGTCAAGGCCAGCGGGGCGCTGGCCCCAAAGGCGAGCCGAAGTACCGCAATCCCGATAATCCCGCTCAGACCTGGACGGGCAAGGGGACGCGGCCGGGGTGGTTTGTGGCGGCGCAGGAGCGCGGGATCTCGCGGGAGGATATGCGGATTTAAGCCAGGATGACTGCGCTTCCAGGGCCGTACTT
>JBFYKG010000121.1:0-2563 GCA_041311015.1 Rhodocyclaceae bacterium
GACCATAGGTCTTGTGCGCCGAGAAACTCATCAGATCAACTTTAAGGTTGCTCAGATCGATATCAATCTTGCCGGTCGCCTGCGCGGCATCGACGTGAAACAGAATGCCCTTGCTCCGCAGCAGCTCACCGATCTCGGCGATCGGTTGAATCACACCGATCTCGTTGTTCACCGCCATAATCGACACCAGAATCGTGTCCGGGCGCAGTGCGGCTTCGAGGGCCGCCATATCAACCAGGCCGTTGGGCAGCACATCCAGATACGTCACTTCAAAGCCCTGACGCTCGAGCTCGCGCATCGTATCGAGCACGGCCTTGTGCTCGGTCTTCACCGTGATCAGGTGCTTACCCTTGCTCTGGTAGAAATTGGCCGCGCCCTTGATCGCCAGGTTGTTGGCTTCGGTCGCACCCGATGTCCAGACGATTTCCTTGGGGTCGGCATTCACCAGCGCCGCCACTTCGGCACGCGCATTCTCCACTGCCGCCTCAGCCTCCCAGCCGTACTGGTGCGAACGCGACGCAGGATTACCGAACTTCTCGGTCAGATAGGGCAGCATCGCCTCGACCACGCGCGGGTCGATGGGGGTGGTTGCCGAATAATCCAGATAGACAGGGAACTTCATTTCAGACTCCAGAGTAAAACGTCAGGCCACCGCGGCAAAGCGCTGCAGCTGACTTAACACCACATCCAGTTGCGCGATGAAACGCACCACTGTCTGCTGATCACATGCGGTATGAGACATCATGCCCAGACTGATCCGGATCGCGCCCTTGGCCAGTACCGGATCAACCCCCATCGCCGTCAACACGGCTGACACACCCGCCTTGCCCGAACCACAGGCCGCCCCGCTCGAAATCGCCACATGCTGGCGATCCAGTAACGAGACCAGCGTCTCACCATCTAACCCGGGAAACGCGGCATAGGTCGTATTGGGCAGGCGCTCCGCCCCCGCCCCGAAAATCACAGCACCCCGTTGACGCAGCGCCTGCTCGAGCGCCGTCTGAGCGGCACGTGCCTGCTGCATCCGGTGTTCCAGATCAGCGGCCGCGCGTTCACACGCCAGACCCAGGCCGACAATCGCTGCCACATTCTCGGTGCCCGAACGCAAGCCAGCTTCCTGCCCGCCACCATAGATCAGCGGCTGTAACGGCAGTACACGATCACGGATCAGCGCCGCGGCCCCCTTGGGACCGGCCACCTTATGCCCGGAAATGGTCAGCGCACTCACACCACGCGCCTGCAACTGGCGAAAGCTCAAGGGATGCTTGCCGAAAGCCTGCACCGCATCGGTATGAAACCAGCCCGCATGCGATGCCTTAAAAGATTCGGCCAACGCCGATACGGGTTGCACCACCCCGGTTTCGTTATTGGCCAGCATCACCGATGCCAGCGTTGTCGTTGCCGGACACGATGCCATAGCCTGTGGACTCACCCGCCCATCCCCATCGACGTCCAGTTCGCTGAACGAACAGCCCTCGCCCTGCAGTGCGCGCATGGGCGCCTGCACACAGGGGTGCTCCGTAGCGGCACACGTCAGGCTAACCGCCGTACCGGTTTCAGCCCGGTGGGCACGGACCAGACCCTGAATCAGCAGGTTATTGGCTTCGCTACCGCTGGCGGTAAAAATAACTTCGGAGGGATCGGCATCCACGGCTGCCGCCACCTGGTCGCGGGCCTGTTCGATGGCCCGGCGCGCCAGACGCCCGCTCTCATACGTCGCCGACGGATTGGCAAACTGGGCCGTCAGAAACGGCAACATGGCGTCGAACACCACCGGATCCACCGGGGTGGTCGCGTTGTGATCGAGATACAGCGGCGCGCTCATGATGCCAATCGACGGGCTCAGGCAGCCTGCGCTACATTGAAGGAAACGGTCTTGGGCACTTCATGAGCCTGTGCCGCCACGCGGGCGCGCTGCTTATCCACCAGCTCGGCCAGACTGACCGACGCCAGGTAATCGAGCATCTTATGATTGAGCGTCGACCACAGATCATGCGTCATGCAGCGATGCTCCGACTTGCAGTTCTCGCGGCCACCGCACTGCGTGGCATCCAGTGGTTCATCCACGGCGATGATCACATCAGCGACAGTAATCTCGGCGGCATGCCGACCCAGGCAGTAACCACCGCCCGGCCCGCGCACACTTTCCACAATGTTGTGACGGCGTAGCTTGGCAAACAGCTGCTCCAGGTACGACAGCGAAATGTTCTGACGCTCGCTGATGGCGGATAACGTCACCGGACGCTCGCCCCCATTGAGGCCAAGATCAATCATGGCAGTGACCGCAAAGCGGCCTTTGGTCGTCAATCTCATATCAGGCTCCTGCTGAGGATGGGTGCGGAATCAGATGACTCTCGACCCTTATATCCAAGTATTTTTATCAACTATAAGGAGGTCGACCTGATTAGTCAACTATTTTGCTCAGGTATTTCGGATCAAACTTGTCGGCCACAGCCTGCGCCTCGGCCACAGGCACCCCCGATGCCTCCAGCTGCTTGAGCAGCTGCTCCAGCCGGTGATCGGTCTCGGCAGCATGCTCCAGCAAGGCATGCAGCGCTTTGGC
>JBFYKG010000047.1:0-10299 GCA_041311015.1 Rhodocyclaceae bacterium
GGCCGGTGCTACTCACCGCGGCGCCGGGTGACAAGGAGGGCCATTTGATCGAGCGGATCCAGACCGCACTGGCGCAGCGAAACGAGCCCCCAGCGGCGAGCCTGGCTGGCGCGTTGTCACTCAAGGAGCTTGGCGCGCTAACCGCACAGGCCCGGCTGTTTGCCGGGGTGGATTCGGCGCCCATGCATATCGCTGCCGCAATGCGTACGCCCGTGGTGGTGCTGTTCGGGCCTTCAGGCGAGGGGCACTGGGGCCCTTGGGGAACGCCAAGACTCGGGACGCATCAGGTGATAGCACAGAGCACACAATTTAATTGCCGACCCTGTGGGCTTGATGGTTGCGGTGGTGGCAAGGTCAGCGAATGTCTGACCAGCATTCGCCCGGATGAGGTCTGGGCGGCAATCCAGCCCCTGCTGAAAGACTAACGCAGCACCTGCCGGATCAGTGTGCAAGTGCGCTCGGTGGCGCCGGTGGCACTGCCTACAAAATGCGCGGTGGCTGTTCGTGCCTGAGCAAGGTAGGCCGCATCCGTCAGCAAAGTGCCTACTGCTTCCGCCAGTCGCTCGGGCGTCACCTCGTGCAGACGATGTGCAGCGCCGGTGGTTTCGGCCAGTTCGGCGGCCGCCTTGAAATTGTAGGTGTGTGGGCCAATGATCAGCGGCGTGCCACAGGCGGCCGCCTCAATCAGATTCTGTCCGCCAAAGGGCAACAGGCTGCCACCAATCACGGCCAGATCGGCCATGCTGTAATAGGCCACCATCTCCCCCATCGAATCACCCAGCCAAACCTGCGTCGCAGAATCGGGCAGGGCCACGGATCGTCGCGCAAGCTTCAACGGTTCGCGTTGCGCCAGCCCGGCCACATCATCGAAGCGCTGAGGGTGACGGGGAACCAGCACCAGCAAGGGCGCCAGTTCGGCCAGACGGGCGCACAGAATCTGATGTGCAGCGATGATGAGCGCCTCTTCCCCTTCGCGCGTACTGGCAGCCAGCCAGACCGGACGGGTTGCGCCAAGCTCTTTGCGCCATGAATGCCCAAGGGCTTGCAGCACCGGGTCAATCCGCACGTCAAACTTGAGATTGCCCGTCACGCTGACCGGATAAGCGCCCAGCGCGGCCAGTCGTTCGGCATCCGCGGGGGTTTGTGCACCCGTTGCATTGAGAGCGGCCAGGACTGGGCGTATCTGTGATTTGAAATGACCATAACGGCGGGCCGAGCGTTCCGATAGGCGCGCATTGATCAGCATTACCGGCACACCCTGATGACGACTGCGCAGAATCAGCGTCGGCCAGATCTCCGTTTCCATCAGCAATGCCAGCGAAGGATGCACGCGTTTCAGGAAGCGGTCGACGGCACCCGTCAGGTCGTAGGGGGCATAGGCGATGATGATGCGCGGATCGCGATACAGACTGGTGCTGGTCGCGCGCCCGGTGGGGGTCATATGCGTCAGCAGGATCCGGTGATCCGGGTACTGCGCCAATAATGCGTGCACCAGGGGTTCGGCGGCACGGGTTTCGCCGACCGAAACGGCGTGCAGCCAGAGGATGGGGCCACCGGTTGGTATGTTGATAAAACCGAAGCGTTCCCCGATGTGCTGGCGATAACCCGGTTGTTTCCGACCGCGCCACCAGAGTCGAATCAGCGCAAAGGGAATCACCACCAGCAGCAACAGGCGATAGAACCACGGCGCTTTATCCCGAGCGGCTGATAGGGTGTTTGGTGTGGGGCTCATGCCGGTAAAAAGCCCCAGTTGCGCAATTGCCCGATCACATCATCGATGGGCGGAATCGTGTCGAGATGGCCAAAGGTGGCACGTCGACCCAGACCGAAGCCGCCGGCTAGCGCCGGGTCGGTGTCGGTAAAAATGGCGATGGTGGGGATTTCAAGCGCACAGGCAATGTGCGTGAAACCGGTGTCCACACCCAGGCACAGACGGGCCTTGGATAAACGTTCCGTCAGTTGCGTCAGCGTCGGGCGAACCAGCACTTCGCCGGGCGCCCCACCCTGGGCAATGCCCTCAGCAATGCGTTGCGAGCGTTCGGTTTCTATCGCATTGCCCGCCGTAAATACGGGGACGAGTCCGGCGTCACGCAGCAAACGTCCCACGGCAATCCATGAGGCCTCCGGCCAGAGTTTCTTGTCGCGACTGGTATTTATGAATAGAAAGACCTCGTTGCCCGGTTGTGCCGGAAAGCGATCATGCAGACCAAAATCCAGCGGCAGTGCCGATAGCCGGTCTGCGTAGCCGAGTGCAGTTGCGGCGATCATCCGGTAACGATCGACGGCGTGCAGGGCGTAGGGTACTGGTAGCGGGTGAGTCACCAGTAGACCGGAGAGCGACTCGCGGGCCTCTCGCCGGTTCTGGCCATACACCGGGCCACGGGCCAGCTGTGCCAGCAGGACGCTGCGTACGAGCCCCTGGGTGTCGATGATGGCATCGTAAGTTTCGCTTCTCAGCGCCCTGACCGCCAGGGTTATTTCAGACCAGGTATCGCGATTGAACAGCGTTTTGCGCCAGCGGCGCACAGCCACCGGGATCACCCGGCGGACGCCGGTATGCCAGGCAGGAATTTCCGCAAAGGGGGCTTCAACACACCAGTCGATCAGGGCGCCGGGAAACACCCGGCGCAGGTCGCTCACCACGGCCAGATTGTGCAGCACGTCGCCCAGCGACGATGTTTTCATCAGCAGAAAACGGGGCGGATCGGAAAGCCGGGGCGGCATTAGTGATAATCTCGCGACATGGCCAGCATTATAGCTGGCTGACCACTCTGCCAAGCTGCCACCATGACCGAGAACTCTGCCCTGTCCGCGCCCGCCACGCTTCCGCTTTCGCTGGTGTTGATCACCTTGAATGCCGGCGCCCGCCTGCGTGACGTGCTGGCCTCTGTGCCGTTTGCCGACGAGATCATTATTGTGGACTCGGGCAGTACCGATGAAACAGCCGTCATTGCTGCCGAGTTCGGTGCGCGTTTCGAGCAGCATGCCTGGGCGGGCTTTGGCCCCCAGAAGGCGCATGCCGTTAGCTTGGCCCGTAACGACTGGGTGCTTTGCCTCGATGCCGACGAAGCGCTATCGCCCGAACTTGCGCGCAGCATTCGCAGCGCATTTCGCGCTGGCATGCCGGATTATCCGGTCTATCGATTCGCCCGCTGTAACGTCTTCATGGGGCGCCCGCTCAAACATGGCGAAGGCTACCCGGATTACAACACCCGGTTATTTCGCCGTGATGCCGCGCGCTGGTCGGACGATATCGTGCACGAACATGTGCTGTCCGAGATTGCGCCCCGCACCCTGCAAGGCGATCTATTGCATTACTCGGCTGACGATCTCAAGGTTTACCTCGACAAGCAAAATCGCTATACCAGCCTCGCCGCCGAGCGGGCGCTAGCGCGGGGGGAAGCGGCCCCGCTGGCCCGCATAGTGCTCTCGCCGGTCACTCGCTTTCTCAAGTTCTGGTTGGTGCGCGGCGGCTGGCGAGATGGCCTGCCGGGGTTCGTGCACATCGTTATTGGTTGCCAGAACAGCTTCATGAAATACGTCAAACTGCGCGACTTGCGCCGCCAGTCCGGTCAGGCGTAAAGCGACTGTTCGATCTCGTTGTGAAGGGTCTGCGCCAAGCGCTTGCGGGCATGATTGCCCGGCCCTTGTTCTTCCGCAGTCTGCACCGGTGTGCCAATAATCAGACGCACCACCAGTTGTCGTGCGGAAAGAATAGTGCAGAAGCTTTCCCAGAGTGATGTGTTCCCGGTGTAGGCCGCCAGTAGGGTGCGCTGTCCTGCCGGATCCTCATAACGCAGTGCAACCGGGGTCACTGGGACGTGGGCATCAATCGCCGGTTGCAACAAGGCGGCATGAAAGGGATGCAAATGTGAGCCATCGGTCGTCGTGCCTTCCGGAAACACAGCCAGCCAACTGCCGCTCTCCAGACGTCGTGCCATATCCTTGCCGATGGTATGAGCGTGACCACGACTCCCCCGCTGCAAGAAGATGGTTTCGTTGTGGCGGGCCAGCGTGCCGATGATTGGCCAGTGGATGACGTCGTCTTTGGATACAAAAGCGACGGGCGTCAGCGCATTCACGGCAAAGATATCGATCCAGCTCACGTGGTTGGCCGCTATCAGGCCGGGTTGATTAGGTAGCGCGCCTTCAATCTTCAGGGTGAAGCCGAAATACCTTAGTAACTGCTGTGACCACCGTGTACGTATATATCGACGGCGCGCGGGTGACAAGAAGGGAAAGGCGACCAGTACCCAGAACAGACCGCCAAACAGGTGGGCAATCACCCGCGTACCGCGCGCCAGGCGCAACAGTCTCGGCGTGGAGGTAACGGCCATGGACTCTTGGGTTACAGCGGCTCGCCAAACGCCGCTTCAAAACGTTTTGCCACGTCGGCGAATGTGACCTGATAGTTCTGCGGGCCGGCATGGGCAATCTTGATCGAGCCCATCAGCGATGCAAGGCGGCCAGCTTTTTGCCAGTCATAGCCGTTGGCCATGCCAAAGAGCAGGCCACCCCGGAACGCATCACCGCATCCGGTCGGGTCGATGATGGCGTCGGGTTGAACCGTTTCAATATCAATCTTCTTGCCGCCTGTAAAAATCCAAGCGCCTTCGCCGCCGCGCGTCACGATTAGGGCTGCCACGTTCTCGGCGAGTTGTTCGAGGGTCTGGCCGGTGCGATCACAGAGCATCTGCGCTTCATAGTCGTTGACGCAGGCATAGGTCGCCAGTGACAGAAATTGCTTCAGGTCATTGCCATCAAACATGGGCAGACCCTGACCCGGGTCGAAGATGAACGGGATGTTGGCGGCGGCAAACTGGCGGGCGTGCTCAATCATGGCATCGCGCCCATCTGGCGCCACAATACCAAGCGCCACGCCATCGGCATGGCCGACTTCGTTCAGATGTGCCTGGCTCATTGCCCCGGGGTGAAAGGCCGTGATCTGGTTGTCGTCCAGATCGGTGGTAATAAAGGCCTGTGCGGTAAAGGTGCCCGGCACCTTGCGGACGTACGTGCGCGACAGGCCCTGGGCATCCAGACGATCCAGATAGGGAATTCCGTCATCGCCCACCGTAGCCATAATTTCGGCATTGCCGCCCAGGCTATGCAGGGCGTAAGCAATGTTGCCGGCGCAGCCGCCGAACTCGCGGCGCATTTCGGGCACCAGAAACGCGACGTTCAGAATATGAATCTGCTCCGGCAGAATCTGTTCGCGAAAGCGGCCATTAAAGACCATGATGTTGTCGAAAGCGAGGGAGCCGCAAATCAGTGTTTTCTTGCTCATAGGGATGATCGTTCAGTAAAGAATTCAGAATTATTCGGGCGCTGTGCCCACCAGCAGGCTCCAGCCTTCCTGGGTATCGGCGACATGGAGTTGCAGCCACGGGCTGTAGATGCCGATCAGCTCTTCGGCCTGTTCCGCCAGCAGACCGGCAAGTACCAGAGAGGCGCCGGGCTTGAGCCGGGCGGTGAGGGCCGGGGCCAGAATCCGCAAGGGGTTGGCCAGAATATTGGCCAGCACTACGTCATAGCGTTGCACGTCATAGGGCGCAGGTAGTTGGTTGCTGGCGTCAAAGAAGGCGGCCATCACGTGGTTGGCCGCAGCATTGTCATGCGCCGAGCGCACCGCCTGCGGGTCAATATCAACCCCGACGACTTCCGCGGCCCCGAGCTTGGCCGCCGCAATGGCCAGAATACCGGAGCCGCAACCGTAATCCAGCACGGAACCTTCAGGTCGTTCACGAACCAGCCATTGCAGGCACATACGCGTGGTCGGGTGGCTACCGGTGCCAAAGGCCAGGCCCGGATCAAGCACCAGGTTGATCGCCTCAGCGCTGGTATCCGGCGGGGTGTGCCAACTGGGTACGATCCAGAGCGGGCCGCCGATGGGGATCGGGTCAAACTGTGCTTGTGTGGCGCGCACCCAATCGGTTTCCGGCACGTCTTCAATCGTTAGTTCGGCATCCACGTGCAGTTCAGCAGCACAGGCCGCCACAATGTCGCGCACCGGCTGGTCGGCATCAAATAGTGCCGAGAGCACAGAGCGCGCCCAGACGGTATGCGTTTCCATGCCCGGTTCGCCATACTGCGGTGTTTCTGCCGGGGTGCCGGCGTCGGCATCCTCAACGGTGACCGACAGGGCGCCGGCATCCATTAAGGCATCGCCAAGCGCTTCGGCTTGCTGGGCGTCCGCGATGATGCGTGCGTTTACCCAGGGCACTTACTTGCGCTCGACTTCTTTTTTCTCGGCCAGCATGTGTTCCAGATAGTGGATGCTGGCACCGCCGTCCACGAAACCCTTGTCACGCATCAGCTCGTGATGCAGCGGGATATTCGTCTTGATGCCCTCGACCAGCATTTCCGATAGCGCGATACGCATTTTGCGAATCGCCTGATCGCGGGTTTCGCCATAGGCAATCAGCTTGCCGATCATCGAATCGTAATGCGGCGGCACCTTGTAGCCGGCATAGACGTGCGAGTCGACGCGGATTCCCGGACCGCCCGGCGTATGCCATGCACTGATCGTGCCCGGCGACGGGATGAAGGTGTAGGGGTCTTCAGCGTTGATCCGGCACTCAATGGCGTGGCCGCGGAACTCGATGTCTTTCTGGCGATAGCGCAGCTTTTCGCCGGCAGCGATGCGGATTTGTTCCTGCACGATATCAACACCGGTGATCAGTTCGGTCACCGGGTGCTCGACCTGAACACGCGTGTTCATTTCGATGAAATAGAACTCGCCGTTTTCAAAGAGGAATTCGAAGGTGCCCGCACCGCGATAACCGATTTTGCGACAGGCTTCCGCACATCTTTCACCAATCTTTTCGATCAGCTTTTCCGGAATGCCCGGTGCCGGCGCCTCTTCGATGACCTTCTGGTGACGACGCTGCATCGAGCAATCGCGCTCACCGAGGTAGATGGCGTTGCCGTGCGTATCAGCCAGCACTTGGATCTCCACGTGACGCGGATTTTCCAGAAACTTTTCCATGTACACGGTCGGGTTGCCAAAGGCGGTCTGCGCCTCCTGCTTGGTCATCTGCACGGCATTGATCAGCGCAGCTTCCGTGTGGACCACGCGCATGCCGCGGCCACCGCCGCCGCCCGCCGCCTTGATGATGACCGGGTAGCCAATCTCGCGGGCCGTACGAATGATTTCCTTATGGTCATCGGGCAGCGCGCCTTCCGAACCCGGCACGCAGGGCACGCCGGCTTTCTTCATGGCGTCTTTGGCCGAAACCTTGTCGCCCATCAGGCGAATGGTGTCGGCTTTCGGGCCGATGAAGACAAACCCGCACTGCTCCACACGCTCTGAGAAGTCGGCGTTTTCCGAGAGGAAGCCATACCCCGGGTGAATCGCTTCGGCGTCAGTCACTTCAGCCGCCGAGATAATGGCCGGCACATTCAGGTAACTGTCTTTCGACGGCGCCGGACCAATACAGACCGACTCGTCGGCCAGCTTGACGTATTTGGCATCGCGGTCCGCCTCGGAGTGCACGACCACGGTCTTGACACCCAGTAGGCGACAGGCGCGCTGGATGCGGAGGGCGATCTCGCCCCGGTTGGCGATCAGGATCTTTCCGAACATGGCGATCAGCCGATGATGAAGAGGGGTTCGCCGAACTCGACCGGCTGGCCGTTTTCAACCAGGATCGCTTTGATCACGCCCGAAGCGTCAGATTCGATTTCGTTCAACAGCTTCATTGCTTCAACGATGCACAGCGTCTGACCCTGCTTGACGCTATCGCCCACTTCGGCAAAAGCCTTGGCATCGGGCGACGAAGCGCGGTAGAAGGTGCCGACCATCGGGCTCTTCACGACATGACCCTCAGGCAATGCCGGGGCCGACGGGGCAGCAGCAGCCGGGGCGGCGGCAGGCGCAGCGGCAACCGGTGCCGGCGCAGCGACCACATGGTGGGCAACGGGTGCAGCAATCAGTTGCTTGGCGATCCGGACTTTTTCTTCACCCTCGGTGACTTCCAGTTCCGAAATGCCGGATTCCTGTACCAGGTCGATCAGTTTCTTCAGTTTGCGCAGATCCATGTGGGTCTCCCGAAAGGTGTGTGTTCAGATTGAAAGGGTGAAATTAAGCAGGGGCTCAGGCCTTGCCCGGGTCCAGGTTGTCCGATAACGCAGCAACGATGTAGTCCAGCGCCAGCAGGTAACCCTGTGCGCCCAGACCGGTAATGGTGCCGACGGCCTTGTCGGAAAAATACGAATGCTGGCGGAAGGGCTCGCGGGCGTGCACGTTCGAGAGGTGGACCTCGATGAATGACAGGTCGGAGGCCAGTACCGCGTCGCGCAGCGCCACGCTGGAATGCGTCAAACCACCCGGATTGATGATCAGGAAATCGAAATCTTCGCTACGCGCCGCGTGAAGTCGCTCGATCAGCGCCCCTTCATGATTACTTTGGAAACATTCCAGTGCGATGCCGGCGTGATCGGCGCGATCGGTTAACGCCCGGTCGATATCGGCAAGCGTGGTCGCGCCATAGAGATGTGGCTCGCGTTGGCCAAGTAGGTTCAGGTTCGGACCATTCAGAACCAGAACCTTGCCAAGCGTATCGGCGTTTCGGGGTTGGGCTGAGCTGTTCATGGGCCGATTATCTCCTAATTACCGCTGATTTGACAGCAAATTTCCGGCAAGTTGGCTACCAGTTCGCCGCTAAATCCTATTATTTAACCGCCTTGGCGATTTCGGTTTCCAGGTCCTTGCGGGTAAAAACGCCAAAGTGACGGTTCACGATGGATTCCTGACGGTTGATGATCAGGGTAAAAGGCACGGCGTCATAACGGTTGCCCAAGGCGCGCGATAGATCAAAGCCGGCTTGTTCGCCAACGGCGATCGTGTAGTTGACCGGGGTTTTTTTGATAAAAGCCTTCACGTTATCCGCCTGGTCGGCGGCGATGCCGACAAAAACCACGTCTTTGTCTTTCCATGCCGCTTGGACTTCGCTAAACATGGGCATCTCCTCCACGCAGGGCGGGCACCAGGTGGACCAGAAATTGACGACCACGGTTTTACCGCGCAGCGCCGAAAAATCGATGATCTTGCCCTTAACGTCCTTGAACTGGGCGTCAAAAAACTTGGCGCTGACCTGTGGGCCGTTCAGCGTGCTACGTGAAGTGTCCATTTTGTCGCAGCCGCCGAGCAGGCCCAGCAGCATCGATGCGCTCAATAGAGCCAACCAGAAACGCAGGCGGGTGAGGCCGGTCATGAATACGGAAGTCATGGTGAGGATATTCCTTGTGAGTCTGCCGTGGGGCACGTGGTGTTGCTTGCTATTTTAACGGCTAAATACCCGAAAAACTCGACCATTAAACAGCAATTTGCGGTCAATTTAGAGAATCGCTTCGGCCGCCATACGGCTGCGGACCTGCTCGGCCCGGGCCCGTTCGCGGATTGTGCCGTCATGTTTCTTGAAGACGACCCGTTCATCGTGGTTCGGGTAAATCACCAGATTGGTCACCCAGTCGTTACGGCTGACCTGCAGAACCGCGCTGGTCCGATCATTACGCGGCTGGATGAATTCGTATGCAATGTCCCGATTGAGCAGAAACAGCTCTACGTCCTTGTCGCTGTCCGGGTAGAGCAGGATGTCGATCATGGCAAATCGTCCGGCGGTGCCCTCCAGAACGGATCCGGTGAGATACGGATGAAAGTCCGCTAGCAGATCCATCCAGAACAGTGCCTCGGTTCGCATGGCGACAATCCGTTCACGTTGTTCGACATCATGAAAGATCGCCTGATGCGTGCGCAAGGCGTCGTAAACCGCCTGACTGGTTGGCAACCCGATCCATTCCGGTAAATTCAGTTGATGGGCCGCTTTGCGTTTAGCCAGCTCCACATCATCCAGTCCGTCTTCGGCCATCAGGCGGGCAGCTACGGCCGCAATGTGGGCCGTGCCGTTGTTCTGCATGCCGGTGGGGCGTCGTCGGTGGCGCATCGTCAGTCTCCGGGGCAGGTACAATTCGTCTCATTCTAAACCTACCGGCAAGAGATTGACGATGCATCTGCACATCCTCGGCGTTTGTGGCACCTTCATGGGCGGTCTGGCGCAACTGGCGCGTGCCGCGGGTCATAAGGTCACAGGATGTGATGCCGGTGTGTATCCGCCCATGAGCGATCAGCTGCGGGGTGCCGGTATCGAGTTGATCGAAGGCTATGACTCAGCGCAGCTAAGTCTTAAGGCCGATGTCTATGTGATCGGCAATGCCATCTCGCGCGGCAACCCCTTGCTCGAAGCCATCCTTGATGCTGGACTGCCTTATGTCTCTGGGCCCCAATGGCTGGCCGAACAT
>JBFYKG010000122.1:0-2559 GCA_041311015.1 Rhodocyclaceae bacterium
GCTGGGCAAGGATCAGCCCGTCATCCTTCAACTGCTGGATCTGCCGCAAGCCCAGAAGGCTGTACAAGGCGTGATGATGGAGCTGGACGACTGCGCCTTCCCGCTGCTGCAAGGCATGATCGCCACCGATGATCCGAATGTTGCGTTCAAAGACGCTGACGTCTGCCTGCTGGTAGGCGCCCGTCCGCGCGGCCCGGGTATGGAGCGTGCCGATCTGCTGCAAGCCAACGGCGCCATCTTCACTGTTCAGGGCGAAGCCATCGCCAAGAACGCCAAGGAAGACGTCAAGGTGCTGGTCGTGGGCAACCCATGTAACACCAATGCCCTGATCGCTGCGGCTGCCGCCAAGAAGGTTGGCCGCACCAACCCGAACAACTACCACGGCATGCTGCGTCTGGACCACAACCGTGCACTGACCCAGCTGGCCCAGAAGACCGGCCGTCCGGTCTCGTCGCTGAAGAAGCTGGTCGTCTGGGGCAACCACTCGCCGACGATGTACGCCGACTACCGTTTCTGTACCTCGAACGGTGACAGCGTCAAGTCGCTGGTTAACGACGCCGTCTGGAACAACGATGTATTCCTGCCGACCGTTGGCAAGCGCGGCGCCGCCATCATCGACGCCCGCGGCCTGTCGTCGGCTGCTTCGGCTGCCAACGCCGCCATCGATCATATCCGTGACTGGCACCTGGGTTCGGACGAATGGGTCACCATGGGCATTCCGGCACCGGCCGACAACGGCTACGGCATTCCGGAAGGCATCGTCTTCGGCTTCCCGTGCGAGTGCAAGGGTGGCAAGTTCACCCTGATCAAGGGCCTGGAAATCGACGAGTACTCGAAGGGCAAGATTGCCGCCACTCTGAAGGAGCTGACCGACGAGAAGGACGCCGTCGCGTCGATGCTGTAATCGCTGGTCCGTCTTTCTGACGGCGCCGCAAAAAGGGTCACGCTTGCGTGGCCCTTTTGCTTTATCCTGTTGCCTGTATTGAAACCTGATTCATTACCATCATGACGCAAACGCATTCTGCCCCCGGCCTTAGCCCTGACGAGGTCCTGTTCCCCGGCGAAAAGCCGTTCCCGGTGCTGCCGGCAGTCGACCATTACTGCGGCTCCGAGAAGCTGATGAAAAAGGCGATGGCGATCCAATCTGAGATCGCCGCCGAATACGGCCCCCTGGCCATGGACATCACCTGCGACTGCGAAGACGGCGCGGCGGCGGGCAACGAGAAGGCACACGCCGAGCTCTGCGTGGCCATGATCAATTCCGGCGACAACCAGCTGGGCCGGGTCGGCGCACGCATTCACGACGTGACGCACGATCACTGGCAGGACGATCTGGAAATTCTGGTGGGTGGTGCCGGCAAGCGGCTACCCTTTATCACCCTGCCCAAGCCACGCGGCATTGAGGATGTCCGTGTCTTTCTCAAGGCCCTACGTACCGTCGAGAAACGGCATGGCATCACTAACCCGATCCCCGCGCATGTCCTCATCGAAACCCACGGCGCCTTGCACGAGGTCTGGGATATCGCTGCGCTTGATGGTATCGAGTCACTGGACTTCGGTCTGATGGATTTTGTCTCGGGCCACTTCGGCGCAATCCCCGGCAGCGCCATGAAGAGCCCTGGCCAGTTTGATCACCCGCTCGTACGCCGTGCCAAGCTGGAAATTGCCAGCGCCGCGCTGGGCCACGGCAAGGTGCCCTCGCACAACGTGACCACCGAACTCTCGGATCTGGAATACATTCGCCGCGACGCGGACCGCGCCCGTCAAGAATTCGGTTACCTGCGCATGTGGAGCATCCACCCGGTGCAGATCCGCCCGATACTTGATGCCATGAGCCCGGATTATTCCGAGGTTCAGGATGCCGCAGAAATCATTACGGCCGCCGCCGATGCCGATTGGGGCCCGATCCGCCATAACGGCAAGCTGCAGGACCGCGCGGCCTATCGCTATTACTGGACGCTACTCAAACGCGCCCGCTCCACTGGAGTACCGCTACCGGCCGGTATCGCAGAACGGTTTTTTGCTGCCTCAAACTAACTCATACGACACTCGCATGACGCACGACACTTCCAACGACTGTGATATCGCCCTGATCGAATTTAAGGGCACCACCCTCCCCGTTCTAGCGATTACGCTGCGCAGCCTCGATCCGCAGGAACTGGCCACGGCCAGCGGGGCACTCTTTGGTGAAGGCGGCTTCTTTGACGAGGATCTGGCCGTGCTGGACCTGAGCCAGCTCGTGGTATGGCCAGAACAGGTGGACTGGCGCGTGATCATTAACCTATTAACCAGCCATGGGCTCAAGGTGCTGGGCGTCACCCGCTGCAACAGCGATCTGGGTACCAGCGCCCAGGCAGCCGGCCTGCCAACGCTGACCCTAAGCGCCGGACGTGGTGCTAAACCCGTTGCCAGGCAGGCACCAGCCGCCCGTGTCGCGGGCACCCCGGACCCCGAGCTGGATAAGATTCCGGCCAGCCTGCGTAAGCAACCCGACACCATCACGGCAAGCGCGGAAGCGACCGTAGCAGAGGCATCCGCGCCCACCGCCAGTGAGCCGAG
>JBFYKG010000048.1:0-10299 GCA_041311015.1 Rhodocyclaceae bacterium
GGGGTATTGGTACCGACCCCCAGATCCAAGGCGATTGAGGTTTTGGGCATAAAGTTCCACACAGGGGCGATCGATGCGCCATACACGTTCTTGCGCTGAAGCCCCGAATCACCCGCAACCAGAAAATTGGTGTTGTAGGGTTGGCGGTCGTAGGTCAGATTAAGGTGCACATCCACAGTGCGCCAGTAGTAAGAGCTGATCATGTTGAGGCCATAGTTGGTAGCGGCATTGCCCAAGCCTGAAACCTGCTGCTGGGTACTGGCAGGAAGAGAAAGCGTTGGTTTGACCGCAAGCCCGAAGCCCTCACCAATATTCCCGAAGTACTGCCACTTCACACCGAAGACATAGTTGGACACCGGAGAATAATCACCTCGGGGGGTCATGAAGTAGGTTGCCGCGACCATACCCTCTAATTGGTCGGTAAAACCGTAGGTATAAGTCACCGGAAGCGCTTTAGCATTGCCTGCGGCTAGAAATTCTTCACCGGGTGAAGTGCCTGTGGACTGCTCACTCGCCCCATTAGAAGTGATGTTGTAGTAGTAGGCCTCGATCTGGTTCCAGCCCTTGCCCACCGTCTTGGCGTCGTCCGTATTCAACGGCTCATAGGCCCACGCCTGGCGGGCAACCAGGAGGGCGCTACAAACGAGAAGGAAACGGAACAGGAACTTCATGAATGGTTTCAGGCGGTGGCATGTCGGCGGCAGGGCGGCATTTTCCCAGACAATCAATGAGTTGTGATCAAAATGGCAGTTCCAGGCTGCCTGCTATAGTTTGAACTCTGAAAATGACCGCAAAATTTCAATGCAAGACCCCATTCGTTTAACCCAGTACAGCCACGGTGCCGGTTGTGGCTGCAAGATCTCGCCCAAAGTGCTCGATGTCATCATTGCGGGGAGCGGTGCCCAGCATCTGGACCCGAAACTCTGGGTGGGCAACAGCTCTCGTGATGACGCGGCCGTCTATGCTATTGATGAGGCCCGGGGTGTCGTTTCCACCACCGATTTCTTCATGCCCATCGTGGATGACCCGTATGACTTCGGGCGCATTGCAGCTACCAATGCCATCAGCGATATCTACGCGATGGGCGGTTCTCCCCTGTTGGCGATTGCCATCCTGGGATGGCCGATCAATGTACTCCCGCCCGAAGTCGCCCGCGAGGTGATACGCGGTGGGCGAAGCGTCTGTGAGGATGCGGGGATTCCGTTGGCCGGGGGCCACTCGATCGATGCACCCGAGCCGATTTTCGGTTTGGCTGTCACCGGCCTGGTGGATAAAGACACCATGAAACGCAATGACACGGCCACCATAGGCTGCCGTCTATATCTGACCAAGCCGTTGGGCGTGGGCATACTCACAACCGCCGAGAAGCGCGGGCTGCTGGCGCCGGCGCATCGGCATATCGCCCGCGACACCATGATTACCCTTAATCGCCCGGGTGCCGCATTCGGAAAACTCCCCGGTGTCATGGCGATGACCGATGTAACCGGGTTCGGCCTGCTCGGCCATCTCGTTGAAATGGCGGATGGATCAAAGCTCACGGCGGAATTGCATCGGGAATCGATCCCCGTTCTGCCCGGCGTAGAAGACTACCTGGCGGCTGGATGCGTGCCGGGTGGCACTTTACGGAATTTTGATAGTTACGGTCAACGGATCTCGGCACTCACCGAGCATGACAAAAATCTGTACTGTGATCCGCAAACGAGTGGCGGCTTGCTCGTGGCGGTCTCCCCAGAGGGCGATGCCGAGTTTCTGCGCGTTGCGGCGGCACAGGGTTTGCAGTTGCAGCCCATCGGCACGATGCTGCCGCAGAACGACAAGGCAGTGATCGTCGCTTAATGCTGCCAACGCAGGATCAATTCTCAGAGGTTTTTCTCAGTGGTGCGCCGCTGATGGATACCCGTGCGCCTACCGAGTTTTCGCGAGGCAGCTTTCCTGGCGCGACCAATCTGCCGTTAATGACAGATGAAGAAAGAGCCGCTGTCGGGACCTGCTATAAACACTCGGGCCAGGATGCAGCCATTGCCTTGGGCCACAAGATTGTGTCGGGCGATACCAAAGCAGCGCGCATTGCCGCCTGGGCAGCATTCGCAAGAAGCAACCCGCAAGGCTACCTCTTCTGTTTCCGCGGTGGTTTGCGTTCACAGATCGTCCAGCGCTGGCTGGCCGATGAGGCGGGTATCGTTTACCCGCGCATCGCCGGCGGTTACAAAGCCATGCGACATTTCCTGATGGAGACAACCGACCGCTTATCAGTGCAGATGCCGTTGCAGGTCGTGGGCGGCATGACCGGCACCGGCAAGACCGAGTTGTTGCAGCGCCTGGGGCAGTCACTTGATCTGGAGGCTTGCGCCAATCACCGGGGTTCGGGGTTTGGCAGACGCGTTTCGGGCCAGCCGTCGCAGATCGATTTCGAGCACCGTATCGCACAGGGTTTGCTCAAGCACGAGGCGCAAGGTCATGGCGGGGTCGTCGTCGAAGACGAAGGGCAGTTCATCGGTCGATGCTCGATACCCGGTAGTCTTTATAACCGCATGCAGCAGGCGCCGATCTTGTGGCTCGAAGATACCTTTGAAAACCGGGAAAGTCGTATCCTTAACGATTATGTGATCGCGCAACGCGCTGACCATGATGCGGCGTATGGTGCTGATGGCGCTGAGCGATTTGCAACGCACTTGCTGGATAGCCTGTCGCGTATCAAAAAGCGCCTGGGCGGTGAGCGTTACGAACGCGCGCGTGGCGCCATGATCGAAGCACTCGCCCTGCAGGCAACCACGGGTAATTCAGAGGCGCACCGGGGGTGGATCGGGTTACTTCTTCGTGAATACTATGACCCGATGTATGTGCACCAGAAATCGCAGAAATCCGCGCGTATTATGGCCACAGGCTGTGCAGACACCCTCTATGAGTTTTTGACAAAAAATAGGGCCCGTACCTAGGCGATCCTCGTAATTACGCCGGTTATTTACCGGGGCTTCGGTTGTCACAATTCGGTAATGTTTGCTGCGTAGACTGCCGTTCAATAAGTCGATTTGTGCCGGTGAATCCGGTCATCAACGGGAGTGAGCAATGAAAACGATCTCAATCAACAAGCTGGTCAAGGCCGTCGCCGTTTCATGCGGTCTGTTGGGTGCAGCGACCATCCATGCGGCACAGATTACAGGTGCCGGAGCGACGTTTCCGGCCCCGATGTACACCAAATGGGCTGAGGCCTATAAGGCCCAGACGGGTACCCTGATTAACTACCAACCGATCGGATCGGGGGGTGGTGTCAAACAGATCCAGGCAAAAACCGTCGATTTCGGTGCCAGTGATGATCCGGTGCCGGCGGCTGATCTGGAGAAAAGTGGGCTCGCGCAGTTTCCGGCCGTTATTGGTGGCGTGGTGCCGGTCGTCAACATCAAGGGCATCGCCCCGGGCCAGCTGAAGCTGAACAATGCAACGCTGTCGGATATCTACCGCGCCAAAATTACCAAGTGGAATGACCCGGCAATTGCTTCGGTGAACCCTGGCCTTACGCTGCCGGATACGGCAATCACCTTGGTTTATCGTTCCGACTCGTCAGGCACGACTGCCGTGTTTACCGATTTTCTGTCGCAAGTCTCACCCCCGTTCAAGGGTGTGGTTGGCGCAGGTAAAACCGTCAACTGGCCGTCTGGTGTGGGTGGCAAGGGCAATGCCGGTGTTGCCGCTAACGTGACTAAGATTGATGGCGCGATTGGCTATGTGGAATACGCCTACGCCAAGCAGAACAAGATGGCCCATGTGTCGCTGATTAACCGGGATGGCAAAGCAGTCCAGCCAAACGAAGCTTCGTTCAGTGCTGCGGCAGCCAAGGCCAACTGGGCCGGCACGCCGAACTTTTCAGTTAATCTGAATAACCAATCGGGTGCCGGTTCATGGCCGATCACCTCGGCATCCTTCATCCTGATGTACAAGAAGGCAGACAAGCCCGAGCAGAGCGCCGAAGTGCTTAAGTTTTTTAACTGGGCCCTGACCAAGGGACAGAAGATGGCCGTTGAGCTCGATTACGTGCCGTTGCCGGATAATGCCGTTAAAGCCATTATCAAGAGCTGGGCAGAGATCAAGTCTGGCGATGGCAAACCTGTCTTCGTGGCCAAGTAAGGTCGATCATTCAAGCCGTTAGTATCTGAAGCCTATGTCAGAGCCCACCAACGCCGTTCGAGAGGCTATGCAGCGGCAGGCTGAAAAGTCTGCCGTCTTCCTGCGCCAGGACCGGATCTTTGCCGGCATTACCCTCAGCTTTGCGGCATTGGTGTTGCTGGTGCTCTTCGGCATCCTGGCATCACTGGTCGTACAAGCCTGGCCGGCGATTCGTGAATTCGGCTTTGGCTTCGTGTTCAGTACAGTCTGGAGTCCTTCGACCAGCGAGTTTGGTGCCGGGATCGCCATCTGGGGCACGCTGGCCACATCACTCATCGCCTTGTTGATCGGGGTCCCCATCAGTTTCGGGATTGCCATGTTCCTGACGGAATCCTGTCCGGTCTGGATGCGCCGGCCGCTGGGCACGGCCATTGAATTGCTGGCTGGCGTGCCCTCGATCATTTATGGCTTCTGGGGTTTGTTCATCTTTGCCCCCGTGGTGCAGGAATTCGTCCAGCCCTGGATGATTGCCTGGCTTGGTGAACCTTTCTTTGCCGGCCCACCCTTGGGCTTGGGTATTTTTACGGCCGGCCTCGTGTTGGCGCTGATGATCATTCCGTTCATTGCCTCGGTCATGCGCGATGTCTTTGAAACGGTGCCGCCTGTGCTTAAAGAGTCGGCCTACGGGATCGGTTGTACCCGCTGGGAAGTGATTCGTAACATCGTGCTGCCTTATACCCGTGTTGGCGTCATTGGCGCCATCATGCTGGGTCTGGGCCGGGCGCTGGGTGAAACCATGGCCGTGACCTTTGTGATCGGTAACGCCAACCGTTTTTCGACCAACCTGTTTGCCCCCGGCAACTCGATCGCATCGACGCTGGCCAACGAATTTGCCGAGGCAGATCCGCTGATGCACATCCCGGCACTGTTTGGTTTGGGTCTGATTCTCTTTGTCATTACTTTCACCGTGCTATCCGCCTCTGAATGGTTGATCAAGCAAGGGGAACGTAAGGCAGGTAAGCGCTGATGGACGCCCGGTATCAACGACGCAAACTGGCCAACAGCCTCAGTACGGTGCTCTCGGGCGCAGCGGTTGGCATTGGCTTATTGGGGCTGATCTGGATTCTGGCCACCTTGTTCATCAAAGGCCTCCCGGCAATGAACTGGGCCTTTTTTACCGAGTCAACGCCAGCACCAGGGTCTGAGGGCGGCGGGATGGCAAACGCCATTGTGGGTAGCCTGATGATTGTTGGCCTCACCACCATCGTGTCCACGCCAGTGGGTGTGCTGGCCGGAATCTATCTGGCCGAGTTTGGCGATCGGTCCCGCATTGCCGCTGTGACCCGGTTTGTAACCGACATCATGCTATCGGCGCCATCGATTGTGATTGGCCTCTTCGTGTACGCACTCTTTGTGGCGACTACCAAACACTTCTCCGGCTGGTCGGGTTCACTGGCGCTTTCCCTGATCGCGGTTCCAGTGGTCGTTCGGACAACCGAAAACATGTTGAAGCTGGTCCCCGGCAGCTTGCGTGAGGCGGCCTTTGCCTTGGGCATGCCGCGCTGGCGTGTGAGTCTGGATGTCTGCCTGCGTGCAGTCAAGGGCGGGGTGATTACCGGCGTGTTGCTGGCAGTAGCACGCATCATGGGTGAAACGGCCCCCCTATTATTCACTGCCTTAAACAATCAGTTTTTTACCTGGAACATGAACGAGCCCATGGCAAATCTCCCCGTCACGATTTTTAACTTTGCCATGAGCCCTTACGACAACTGGCAGAGTCTGGCATGGGGCGCCTCGGCATTGATTGCCATACTCGTGCTGCTCCTTAACATTATTGCCCGCCTGGCCATCCGGGATCGGGTCAAGTCCTGAGTTATCCATCGAGATCATCATGAGCGAATTTTTATCAGATCAGGGAATTCCTGCTGCGCTGCGCGTGCGGAATCTGGATTTCTACTACGGTGACTTCAAGGGGCTGAACAACATCTCGCTAGACGTTGCCGAAAAGAAAGTGACCGCATTCATTGGTCCCTCGGGTTGCGGTAAATCCACCTTGCTGCGCACATTTAACCGGATGTACGACTTATACCCGGGCCAGCGCGCCGAGGGGACGATTCTCTTTCACGAGCGCAACACCCTCGACAAGGGGTGCGATCTGAATCTGTTGCGCGCTCGGATTGGCATGGTGTTCCAGAAGCCGACGCCTTTCCCGATGTCGATCTACGACAACATTGCCTTCGGTGTCCGCCTTTACGAAAACCTGTCGCGCGCCGATATGGACAACCGGGTGCAGTGGGCCCTGGAGCAGGCGGCGCTCTGGAATGAGGTGAAGGACAAGCTCAATCAGAGTGGCCTGTCACTCTCTGGCGGCCAGCAGCAGCGGCTGTGTATTGCGCGGGGCGTTGCCGTTAAGCCAGATATCCTGCTGCTGGATGAACCTACATCAGCGCTGGATCCGATATCAACAGCCAAGATCGAAGAATTGGTGTTTGAGCTCAAGGACAGCTACACCATCGCCATCGTGACCCACAATATGCAACAGGCGGCACGTATCTCGGATTACACCGCGTACATGTATCTGGGCGAGCTGGTTGAGTTTGGTGTCACCGATGAACTGTTCATGAAGCCCAAGCGCCAACAGACTGAAGACTACATTACGGGTCGTTTCGGCTAGACCGAAAGGGATTGCTTAGGCCTCAACCACCCGGCTAGCCGGGAACACGGCTTCAAAGGTACTGCCAACACCCTCCTGGCTTTGAATCCGAAGCTGGCCCTGGTGCCGCTCGAGGGCGTGCTTGACGATTGCCAGCCCCAGCCCGGTGCCGCCGCTGTCTCGAGAACGGCTCTGATCCACCCGATAGAAACGTTCCGACAGCCTGGGCAGATGAATGGCAGGAATGCCGATTCCGGTATCAGTGACTGAGAACCTTGCCTCGTTGGCGTCGAGGTCAAAGCGCACCCCGATATCACCGCCATCAGGCGTGTAGATCACTGCGTTGTTGATCAGATTGCCAAAGATGCTGCGCAGAGCGCTCGCCGATCCGCGAACGACCAGATTCTCCGGGCAGGTGATGCTGATCTGGTGCTTGTTATTGGATAAGGCCTCAGCCGATTGCACCAGTTCATCAATCATGGGGCGGACATGCACACGGGTCTCATCAACCAGCATCGCCCGGGCTTCCAGCGATGACAGTGTGAGCAGGTCCTGTACCAGACGGTTCATCTGCTGGGATTGGTTCATGGCCAGATCCAGATAGCGCTGTCGCTTCTCCGGGCTAAGGGTGTCATGATGTTGCTGCAGCGTTTCCAGAAAGCCGCTGATCACCGTCAATGGGGTTTTGAGTTCGTGGGAAACGTTCGCCACAAAGTCGCGCCGTACATTCTCAAGCTTTTCCAGTTGGGTTAGATCGCGCGCTGTGAGCAGTAAACGATCGTTGCCGTAACTGATCAGGCTGATCATGTAGCAGGCCTGGGTGCGGCGACTCGGGTGATAGATCAGGGGCTCGCTAAAGTCCTGACCAAGTAGGTACGAAACAAACTCAGGCTCGCGGATCAGTTGTTCAATCGGTGTTCCCTTATCCTGGGTTGGCACCAGATCGAGCATCGATACCGCCAGACTATTCATCCACAGAATCTGCCGGTGGCCATCCATGAATACCACGCCATCGGGCAGGGCCTCGAGTGCGCTCTGGAACTGTTCCAGTGCAGTTTCCAGTTGATTTTTTTCCTGCTGACGGGTCCGTACGCGACGGTTCATGCGGGAGACGAAGTCTCCCCAGATGCCGCTGGCATCGGGTACGGGCGCATCAAGCGGCCCCGAGATCCATTCCAGCATGCGATTCAGGGTGCGACGGTCGCTATAAAGCCGTATAGCCATGACAACGATGACGACCAGTAGCAAACTTTCCAGAAACGTCATTTATTTAGTCCGGTCGCCGGCAAGGGCGCTTGCGACTCTAGGTCGCGGTGGTGGAGAACCGATAACCGCTGCCACGCACAGTCTGAACGAGTGCATCGTGGCCCGATGCTTCAAGGATAGACCTTAAGCGACGAATATGCACGTCAACGGTACGCTCCTCAACAAAGACATGGTCTCCCCAGACCTTATCAAGGAGCTGGGAACGGCTATGGACCCGTTCCGGGTGCGTCATGAAAAAATGCAACAGGCGGAACTCGGTGGGCCCGATCGGGATGACTTGGTCATTGACGCTGACGCGATGTGTTACCGGGTCAAGCACCAGACCTTGCGCCTCAACCAGATCTTCAGTCAGTTGCGGTTTACGACGCCGAAGCACCGCTTTGATGCGTGCGATAAGTTCGCGGGGCGAGAAGGGTTTAACGATGTAGTCGTCGGCGCCCACCTCGAGCCCGGTAATGCGATCCTGTTCATCGGTGCGGGCCGTGAGCATGATGATTGGCACCTCGGTGGTGCGGGCATCTTCCCGAAGGCGGGCCGCAAACTGGGGGCCGGGGCGACCCGGCAGCATCCAGTCAAGCAGAATCAGGTCCGGCAGACTGGCCTTGATGAGGCTTTCGGCGGCTTCGGCCGACGGCGCCTGAGTCACACGGTGCCCGGCGCTTTCAAGATTGATTGCCAGCAATTCCCGAATCGACGGGTCGTCTTCTACGACGAGGATATTCGCGGCCATAAAGGTGGCTTAGCTGTTTTGCTGAGATTGGCTAACGAGATGGCTGCGCACTTCGTCCACGCTAATGTGGCGCACGTTGAGCCCGGCAGCGATATAGATGATGTTCTCGGAGACGGCGCGTGCGTGATCGGCGACCCGCTCAATGGCCTTGGCCATATTCATGATTTCAAGAGAGAGCGAGATCGTGCGCGGGTCTTCCATCATGAACGTGATGAGCTGACGGGTGATGCTGCGGTATTCGGCATCAACCAGATCATCAGCTTGCAGCACATCGGCAGCTGATAGGCTATCCATTCGGGCAAAAGCATCGAGCGATTTACGCAGCATATCCAGCGCGTCATCGGCCAGGTGACGCAGTTCTACGGTCGGGGTAAAGAGCGGATGCTTGTCATGCAGCGCCCGGGCGGCACGCGCAATCTTGACGGCTTTGTTACCGGCCTTTTCCAGTTCCAGCGCAGTTTTCTGAACACCAATAATGATCCGGAGGTCGATCGCGGTGGGTTGGCGCTTGGCAATGATCTGGTTACAGACCATATCGAGTTGGACTTCCGCTTCATCCAGGCGGATGTCGCCTTGCTCAACCGACGTTAGCAAATTGAGATCGCCTTCATAAAGCCCACGCATCGCCTGGCGCATCTGCTGCTCGACAATGCCGCCCATCGTTAATACGCGGGACTTGAGGTCATTGAGCTCCAGATCAAACTGTTTGATGGTGTGTTCGGCCATGATGGGTCGACTCCGCTGGCTAGACTAAGAATGTGCCTAGTATGGGGTTCAAATGTGACAGAGATATTTCATTTTCTGTCGACCGAACGGGTTAATGCTTATTCGGTGGTGTACCCGTATTCCACCGCCGTGCGGGTATGAAAGACCTTGAGCCCGGTTTCGCGGATCAGGCTGAACAGGTGTTCGCACTGGGCCTCGCTGAGCACCATCACCACGATCATGGGCTGTTCGGCCTGTTCGAAGAATCGTGCGGCATGCAGGCGGCCATCGCTGCCGAAGCCTTCGTCGCCGTGGATGACCGTTGCGCCGCGAATGCCAATCATCTGTGCCTTGTCGACCAGCCACTCGCTCACCGATTGCTCCTGGTGTTTGCGGTTCTGCAGGGTGTAGAAATTAACCTGATAGCCTTGCATGATCATTCCTTATGCTTTGCGTAGGAGTTCCCAGGTCAAAAGCCCGGCAACGGTTGCGACCAGAGAACTGCTGACATGAATGGCAATGGATGTGGCGGCCCAACCGATGCGGCCAGCCTGGAGCAGGGTGACCACTTCGGCAGAAAAAGTGGAGAAAGTCGTTAAGCCCCCGCAAAACCCCGTAATGATCAGTAGCCGCCACTCGGGAGCGATATCGCTGGCGTTGGCAAAGTAGGCGACAGCCACGCCGATGATGTAACCGCCGATGATATTGGCCACCAGGGTACCCGGCGGCAGGGTCGGAAAAACTTCATTCAATCGCAGCCCTAGCTGCCAGCGCAGCAAGGCACCCAGGGCCGAGCCCACGCTGATGGCAAGAACGGCGTTCATCATGGGGCGATTAGCCGGCA
>JBFYKG010000123.1:0-2534 GCA_041311015.1 Rhodocyclaceae bacterium
GCTCAAGGCCGTGGCAGACGAATCCTTTAACGCTATCACGGTGGACGGCGATACCTCGACCAATGATTCCTTTGTCGCTATCGCGACGGGTCAATCCGGTGTGGCCTTTGCCACCGGGCAAGAAGCCGGCTGGGCAGAGTTTTCTACGGTGTTGATGGCTGTGGCTCAGGAGCTGGCGCAAGCCATCGTGCGTGACGGCGAAGGCGCGACCAAGCTCATCACCGTTGCCGTGAGCGGTGGCAAGTCCCGCGAAGAGTGCCGTGCTGTGGCATACGCTGTGGCCCATTCGCCGCTGGTAAAAACCGCTTTCTTTGCGTCTGACCCCAATCTGGGTCGGATCCTGGCGGCCATCGGTTATGCCGGCATTCAAGATCTGGATGTCGATGCCATCCGTGTCTGGCTCGCCAGCCAGAGTGGCGAAACCCTGGTGGCCGAGCAGGGTGGCCGTGCCACCGCCTACACCGAAGACCAGGGCGCTGCGATCATGAAGGACGCTGAGATCACCGTCCGTGTCGATCTGGCCCGCGGTCAGGCACAAGCCACGGTCTGGACTTGCGATCTGTCGTACGATTACGTCAAGATCAACGCTGACTACCGTAGCTAAGGTAGTCAGCCGCCCACTGCAAAGGCACCGCCATGACCCTGATTGCTCCCAGCCTGCTCTCTGCCGATTTTGCCCGTCTGGGTGAAGAAGTCCGTAATGTTGTCGCCGCGGGTGCGGACTGGATCCACTTTGACGTGATGGACAATCACTACGTGCCCAACCTCACGGTGGGGCCGCTGGTCTGCGAAGCGATCCGTCCGCATACCAAAGCGCCGATCGATGTGCACCTCATGGTCACGCCGGTCGATAGCCTGATCGAATCCTTTGCCAAGGCGGGTGCCGACTGGATCAGCTTTCACCCGGAAGCGTCTGAACATGTCGATCGCTCGCTCAACCTGATCCGTTCGCTGGGCTGCAAGGCCGGCCTGGTGCTCAATCCGGCCACGCCCATTGATGTCCTCGACTGGGTGATGGATCGTCTGGATCTGGTGCTGCTGATGTCGGTGAACCCGGGCTTTGGTGGCCAATCGTTTATTCCGGCTACGCTGGATAAGCTCCGTGCTGTCCGCGCCAAAATCGACGCCTACACGGCGCGCACCGGGCGGGCCATCCGTCTGGAAATCGATGGCGGCATCAAGATCGACAATATTGCCGAGGTGGCGCGCGCGGGTGCGGATACTTTTGTCGCCGGTTCGGCGATTTTCAACACCCCGGATTACGCCGCCACGATTGCCGCCATGCGTGCCGAGTTGGCCAAGGTCTAAACATTCCATGTCCGTTGTGTCACAGCCACTTGCTAGCGTCCGCAGTCTGACCATCGACCTGGATGGCACCCTGGTCGATACCATTCTCGATCTGCATCAGGCATGTAATGCTATGCTGGCCGAGCTTGAGTTGCCGGATCGCAGTGTCGATGAGATTGCCCGTTTTGTCGGGCGCGGCACGAATCAGCTGGTGCGCCGCTGCCTGACTAACGACGCTACCGGCCAGGAGCCGGATGCCGATCTGTTTGAAACCGGCCTTGCCGCGTATATGAAGCATTACACGCATATCAACGGCAAGCATGCCAAGGTCTACCCCGGTGTCAAAGAGGGTCTCGCTGCACTCCATGCGGCCGGGTACCCCATGGCCGTTGTGACCAACAAACCCGTCCGCTTCACGCTGCCGTTACTCAAGGCCGTGGGCCTGGCCCCGTATTTCAAATCGGTGGTTGGCGGTGACTCGACCCCGCACAAAAAGCCGGCGCCGGACCCCATCATTGCCGCCTGCTTGGAGATGGATGTGTCGCTGATTCACAACCTGCATGTTGGCGACTCGGGGAATGACATCATCGCCGCCCGGGCGGCCGACTGTATGGCAGCGGGCGTTAACTACGGTTATGCCGAAGGTTATCCGATCGACCCCAGCCAGTGCGACGTCATTGTTGCCAGCCTGGCCGAGCTTGCCGCACTGCTGCCGCCTCGGGCACACTGCGAGAACCTATGAACACCGCGCACCTTCATCACGCGATCTCGCTCACCGCTCCGGATGCCGAAGCAGCTTTCCAGCGCCTGACGGGCGAAGGCTATAACCGTATCCCCGTCACGCTGGAAACGTTGGCTGATCTCGAAACGCCGCTGTCGCTGTATCTCAAGCTGGCCAATGCCCCGTTTACCTTTCTGTTCGAATCCGTACAGGGTGGCGAGCGCTTTGGCCGTTATTCCTTTATTGGCTTGCCGGCCAACACCCGCCTGACCATCCATGGTCATCAGCTGACCCGTTTGCACAACGGTGAGGTGGTGGAATCGCGCGAATCCGCCGATCCGTTGGCCGACATCGCCGCCTACCAGGCCAGTTTCAAGGTCCCGCACCAACCAGGCCTGCCGCGCTTCTGTGGCGGTCTGGTGGGTGTATTTGGTTACGACACGGTGCGCTACATCGAGCCGCGCCTCGCGAAGGCCTCGCACCCGGATCCCATCGGCACGCCGGATATTCTGTTGATGCTGGTCGA
>JBFYKG010000049.1:0-10017 GCA_041311015.1 Rhodocyclaceae bacterium
CTATTTATGCATGGCGCCTTTACCGTGCATGATGTCGAAGAAACCAGCCGGGCACTGATCGCCTATTCGGTCGGGCTCAGCGGCCTGATTCTGGTGAAAGTGCTCGCTCCCGGCTTCTACGCCCGGCAAAACCTCAAAACCCCGGTCAAAATCGCGATCTTCGCCCTCATTGCAACGCAGGCCATGAATCTGGCCTTCATCGGCCCCCTCAAGCAAGCCGGGCTGGCACTCTCCATCGGAATTGCAGCCTGCCTTAACGCCGCACTCCTCTTCCGGGGGTTGCGTCAGGCCGCCATTTACAGCCCCATGCCCGGGTGGTGGGCGTTCATGGCCAAACTGCTCGTTGCGCTGGCGGTGATGTCGGCGGTATTGATCAGCGGCTACCGGGATGATGCTTTCTGGTTGGGCAATGCACTCTCTGAGCGCGTGCTCCACCTCTGCTTACTGATCACCGGGGGCGGCCTTGCCTACGGGGGCACCCTATTTTTGCTCGGTTTCCGGCCAAAGGACTTCCGCAAACACTGAAGCCGGTGCAGAATCTCCTGAACAAAAGGCCGTTAGCGCCTTCCACCCACTGGTCACAAGGAGACAACCTGTGAAGCTAAGCAGCCAGAGCATCCGGGACAACCAGACAGTCCCGGGCGAGCACGCCTTCTGTATTCCGAACGACAAGACCCGCGTCTGCCTGGGTAAAAACCTGAGCCCACATCTAAGCTGGTCCGATGCACCCGCCGGCACGAAGTCTTTTGCCATCATCTGCGTCGATCCGGATGTGCCTTCTGTGGGTGATAACGTGAATGTAGAGGACCGCGAAGTCGATCACGACCTGCCGCGCGTCGACTTCTACCACTGGGTGCTGATCGACCTGCCGGCCAGCGTCAAAGGCGTTGAGGCCGGACAATTCTCGAGCGAAGTCACGCCCTGTGGCAAAGCCGGCCCCGGCGCCCCGCTGGGCGGCCGTCAGGGTATCAACGACTACACCGCCTGGTTTGCCGGCGACCCCGACATGCGGGGCGATTACTATGGCTACGATGGCCCCTGCCCCCCTTGGAACGATCTGCGCGTGCACCGGTACGTCTACACGGTCTACGCACTCGACACGGCAAAATTGCCCATCGACGGCAAATTTACCGGTGCAGAAGCGATTGAGGCGATGAAAGGACACATTCTGGGCCAGGCTTCCATCACCGGCACCTACACACTGAACGCGGCGCTGCGCTAAAAAGCACCCGCATCACAGAACCCGACCAACCCCGGCCCCGGCCGGGGTTTGTTTTTGGGCTGTGTACAATAGATACGTCGAAACCCTCTGGACCCCTGATGGACGTTGCCATATTGCTGGCGCTGATCGCGCTGAACGCGCTCTTTGCCATGGCAGAAGTTGCACTACTCACCGCCAAGCGCAGCAAACTGCAACGGATGGTCGATGCCGGTGACCGGCAGGCCGCAGCCGCCCTCGAGTTGGGCGAAGACCCCAACCGGTTTCTGTCCACCGTCCAGATCGGCATCACCACCATTGGCATTCTGAACGGCGTGGTCGCCGAATCCGCCCTATCGGCACCTGTCGCCATCTGGCTTGAGGGGCTAGGCGTTGCCCACGACACCTCCGGTTGGCTCGCGTCCACACTGATCGTTGTGATCATCACCTATCTGAGCATTGTGTTCGGTGAGCTGGTGCCCAAGCGGATCGGCCAGACCAACCCAGAGCCCATCGCCCGCATTGTGGCCAAACCCATGCTCACACTGGCGCTGGTCGCCCGCCCGCTGGTCAAGCTGCTTTCCGGATCAACGCAGTTACTGCTGCGCGCAGTCGGCATCCGCCACGCAGGGGCGCCGGTCGTGACCGAAGAGGAAATCCACGCCCTGCTGGAAGAGGGCTCTGATGCAGGCGTGATCGAAGAAAACGAACGGCAGATGGTGCGTAATGTATTCCGTCTGGATGACCGTCAGATCACCTCGCTAATGGTGCCGCGCGGCGACATCATTGCGCTGGACCTCGAAGAACCGCTGAACGAAAACCTGCAGCGCATCCAGGCGTCGGAACACTCCCGCTTTCCGGTGTGCAAAGGCGGTTTTGACGAAGTGGTGGGCATCATCAACGCCAAGGTTCTGCTCGCCCAGACCCTACGTGGCGAAACCCCTGATTTCAAGACAGATCTGCAGCCGGCTGTTTTTGTTCCCGAATCACTCACCGGCATGGAACTGCTGGAACACTTCAAGTCTTCCGGCGTCCAGATGGCGTTCGTCATCGATGAGTATGGCGAAATCCAGGGTTTGATCACATTACAGGATCTGATCGAAGCGATTGCCGGCGAGTTCAAACCCGATGACCATGAAGACGCCTGGGCTATCCAGCGGCAAGATGGCACTTGGCTGCTCGATGGCATCATCCCCGTGCCTGAACTCAAAGACACGCTGGGCCTCGAAGCCGTGCCCGAAGAAGACAAGGGACGCTATAACACCCTGTCAGGCATGCTGATGCTGCTAATGGGCCGCATCCCCAGCGCCGGCGAAGCGGTTGAGTGGGAACACTGGCGTTTTGAGGTCGTCGACATGGATGGTAAGCGCATCGACAAGGTGATGGCATCCAGACAGACAGAGGACCCCGAAGCCGCAACCGACTGATTCGGCACGTTCCTTGCGTCACCCGAATAGGTTTATTAATGTGGACTTAAGACTGGTTCATTAAGCTCTTGTCATGATGATGCGCAATACGCGACCGATCCTGCGACGCTACGCTCTGAACGGACATGAGCGGCGCGCTGTGTTGCTGATACTGGCGACGATAACAACGCTTGGCATCCTTCGGTCTGCCCAAGCAGGGCCAGCCCTGAATCTGGATGATCTTGTACATATCGGTCTGAATGAGAACTCCTACGTTCTGGCTTCTAGGGAACAAGTTTCCGCCGCCAAAGGCGATGCCACAGCGGCGCGAGCCTATCCTAACCCGGAGGTCGGGGGGCAACTTGGCCGAAGCAAGGAGCGCAATACGCTGACGCCTGTTTCCGGACAGGTCTACAACATTGCCTTGGCGCAACCCATCGAGATTCCAATGGTGCGCTCATCACGCATCGATGCCGCGGATGAGATCGTCAAGGCCACGGACGCCAATCGCCAGAGCTTCGAGGACGATACGGTTGCCCGAATCAAGTTAGCTTATTACGAGCTATTGCGTCGCGAAGCAGAAGCAACGGCAGCCGAGGAAGACCTGACCCTGACGCAGCAGATCCGTGACCGGATTGCCTTACGCCACCAGGTGGGCGAATCCCCCAAGTTCGACCTGATTCGTGCCGACACCGAGATGCTCAATGCCCGCAAGAATCTGGATGCAGCACGTCTGCGTGTTGAACAGTCTCGTGCCAACCTGCGGCTGGCCGTGGGCCACCCGCTCCCCGAAGGCTGGCGTGTCCAGGGCACACTGCCGAACAAGATCACGCTCCCCCCCAAGGACACGCTCAAATCCGAACTCCTGGCACGCAATCCCGTGCTCATGAAGACCGAGGCAGAGCAACGCGCAGCCGAACACCGGCTGAGCATGGAAAAATCAATGCGTCTGCCCAAAATCGCACTGATCGCCGAACGGGAAGTGGATCCGACCCAGCAGTATGCCCGGGGGGGTCTGGTTATGACCATCCCCATCTGGGATTTGCGCAGTGGCCAAATCTCCAAAGCCCGGGCGGAAGCTACGAGCGCCCGACATCAATTAAACGCCCAGCGTCTGAGCTTCTCGGAGTCACTTGAAGCCACCTACCAGCTCTACCAGATTGCCAGCAACCAGGTTCGGGTTCTGGAGTCGGAACTGCTGTCACAAGCCGCTGCCGCCCAGCGCATTGCCGAATCGGCCTATCGCTATGGCGAACGGGGCATTCTCGAATGGCTTGATGCGCAACGCACCTACCGGGCTGCACGTAACGAACTGATTGCCGCACGCTTTGATCTGGCGACTGTTGCCGTTGAAATTGACCGACTACGCTCGATCTCGCACCAGAGCCCAATCAATGCGCCGAGCAACCAGAACCCTCAGTTACCCGATCTCTGAAATATCAAAATCGCATGACGCCCCCAGAAATTCCTAAGAAGCTTGCATCCCGTCTGCATGACCTGACGCAAAAGCTTGTACAGCTGGCGCAGCGGACGCTTACCTTGGCCAAGCCACAGATTGACCAGATCCAGCGCATCTATCATCAGGAAAAGATCCATCTGGCCAAGGTGCTTGCACCCCAGCGGGAGAAATGGATCGACCCGCTCTGGAAAAATCTGCAGCCCATCGTACTGCCTGCCTTTACCTTTCTGTGGGTGAGAACGCGAGACTGGATCTGGCAACCAGTGGCAACCGGGGTCGAACGGATCGCCCCCAAGCAAGTCGCGCAATGGCGCTCGATTCCGCAACCGCAGCGCCGGCGTCTTTTGACCTGGGCAACGATCATCACCGTTCTTGTGGCCATCCTGATTCCGGATAGCCACAAATCACATGACGACCAATCGGTCATTGATCCGGACATCATTCATCTGACCAGTGACCCGATGGAAGCGGACAATCCAGTCTGGGCACTGAATGTTCAGCCCGTTGAAGTCATGCCCTTCTCCGAATCACTACGCGTAAGCGGTAAGGTGGATTTTGACGAACACCGTGTCGCGCGCATCGGCGCGACAGTTACAGGGCGCGTCACTGAAATCCTCGCCATGCCTGGCCAGGAGGTTGATCAGGGTACGATTCTGGCCCGGATCAATTCGACGGAACTGGGCCAGGCACAACTGGCGTTCCTAAAGGCCCGGGCTGCCAATGAACTGGCGGCCAGAGCCTATGATCGTGCCAAGATTCTGTACAAGGAAGATGTCATTGCAAAGGCAGATCTTCAGCGCCGGCAAAGCGAGGCCGAAACCACAGCCGCCGAACGGCGGGCTATGGCTGATCAGCTCCGAGTCCTGGGCATGCTTCCGGAGCAGATCGATGGACTTGGCAAGACGGGCAACGTCAATTCGATTTCAGGTGTTACATCCAGCGTGGCCGGCACCGTGGTTGAACGCAAAATTGTCCTTGGCCAGGTTGTTCAGCCAGCAGATGCCCTCTTTACTGTGGCGGATCTAAGTGAAGTCTGGGTGACTGCCCAGGTGCCCGAACAGGAAGCCTCACTCCTGGCCGTTGGCCAACCCATGCAGATTGAAATCCCCGCGCTCGCCCACCAGAAATTTTCCGGGCAACTGGTATATGTCGGCGAACTGGTCAGCAATGAAACCCGTACCGTGCCAGCCAGAACCGTGCTGATCAACCCCGACAGAACCATCAAGCCGGGGATGCTTGCCACCCTCCTCATCTCGGGCAAACCAGTGGATATGCCAGTCATACCTGCAACAGCGGTTGTGCGTGAAGATGGTTACGACCATGTCTTTGTCTCGCTGGGCGACAACCAGTACAAATTCACTGTCGTTAAACTGGGTCCTGAAAGCAATGGTGTCCGACCCGTCCTGTCTGGCCTGGAGCCGGGCGCACAGATTGTGACCCAGCAGGCATACCACCTCAACACCGAGCGCAAGAAGCGACTATCCGGCGGCTAGGCAATGATTCAACCGATTGTCCGTGCCGCTCTGGCCCAGCGAATCGTTGTTGTCGTTCTGGCAGCTGTGCTTTTTATTGCCGGGGTATTTGCCATCAATCGGCTTTCGGTGGACGCGTTCCCCGATGTCACCAATGTTCAAGTTCAGGTGGCGGCAGAAGTGCCTGGCCGATCACCCGAAGAAGTCGAACGCTTCGTCACGGTACCCATCGAGATCGCCATGACCGGGCTGCCCGGGCTCACCGAGATGCGCTCGCTCAACCGCAACGGCATTGCTGTCATCACACTGGTTTTTACCGATAAAACCGATATCTACTTCGCCAGGCAGATGGTGCTGGAGCGACTGATCGAAGTCATGGGGCGCATGCCCCCTGGTGTCACCCCGGTACTGGGGCCGGTGTCTACCGGACTGGGTGAAGTCTATCAATACACGATCGAGCATCCCGCGGACGGTAAGCGGGCCCTGTCAGTCGAAGAGCTCACCGAGCGCCGTATCGTGCAGGACTGGATCGTCCGGCCCATGCTACGCAGCGTACCCGGCGTTGCCGAGATCAATACCATGGGCGGCTACGCGCGCGAGTATCAGGTCTCTGCCAATCCTGAGCGGCTCCACCATTACAACCTGACGGTGCAGGACGTCTATAGCGCACTGGCGAGAAACAACGCCAATACGGGTGGCGGCCAGATGCCTGTATATGAGGAACGCTACCTGATCCGGGGTGTAGGCCTGATCCGTGATACAGAAGATATTGGCAATATCGTCCTCAAGGAAGTCAACGGAACACCGGTTTTTGTGCGCAATGTGGCGTCGGTTCGGATGGGCACCGAAACGCGTCAGGGTGCCGTCATCAAGAATGGCGTCACCGAATCGGTTGCCGGGATTATCCAAATGCAGCGTGGCGAAAACGCCCGCCGTGTCGTCGGTGCCGTCAAGGCCAAGGTGGCCGATATCAACAAACGCCGGCTGCTGCCCGAGGGATTGCAGATTGTTCCGTTTTACGACCGAACCGATCTGGTTGATGCCGCGCTTTCCAACATTGCCAAGGTTCTCCTGGAAGGCATTCTGCTCGTCATTGTCGTGCTCTATGTCTATCTCGGTGACGTCAGGTCATCCATCATCGTTGCCGGAACATTACTGCTGACGCCTCTCCTCACCTTCATGGTGATGAACCACTACGGGTTATCTGCGAACCTGATGTCGCTGGGCGGTCTGGCGATTGCAATTGGCATCATGGTCGATGGCTCTGTCGTTGTCGTTGAAAACACCTTTGCCCGGTTGGGGCAACGCCTAAATGAAGGCGTATCGCGTCTCCGGATCATTCTCGATGCCACCACAGAGGTGGGGAAACCGGTTCTTTTTGGTGTTGGCATCATCATCCTGGTGTTCATGCCACTACTCTCGCTGGAGGGCATGGAGGGCAAGATGTTTGGCCCCTTGGCCATTACCATTGCCATTGCGCTAACGCTTTCTCTGATTCTATCTTTCACGCTGTCGCCAGCACTTTGCTCCTACATACTCAAAGGGGGCGCCGAGCATGACACGCCCTTTGTGGCCAGAATCAAGGCACCCTATCTGAGCGCACTGAGCTGGTCCGTCCGTAATCCGCAGCGCGTCCTATTTTACGCGGGCGTTGCGCTACTACTCAGTCTTCTCGCCTTTCCCTTCCTGGGCAAATCGTTCATTCCAATCATGAAAGAGGGTGCAATTACGCCTGTCATCGTCAGATCGGCCAATATTGCCTTGGATGAATCTGTCCGGATGGAATTTGAAGCCATGCAGCGGATCGCGGCCATTCCCGGCGTTAAATCGGCGGTTTCCCGGCTTGGCCGCGGCGAATCACCGGCGGATCCGGGGCAACCGAATGAGTCTGATCCGATTGTCTCGCTGCAGCCCAGCAACCAGCGTGACCTGGACCAGACCCAGATCGAAAACCAGGTTCGCGATGCGCTGAAGGTATTACCTGGTGTCGAAACGGCTATCTCTCAGCCGATTGCGGCGCGTGTCGATGAAATGGTCTCGGGTGTACGCTCCCAGATTGCAATCAAGATATTCGGTGATGATATCCAGGAGCTAAAAAAGCTGGGCAGTCAGATCGGACGGACGCTTTCGGGCATTGATGGTGCAACCGACCTGAGAATCGAACAGGTGACCGGCCAGAACTATCTGACATTCACCATCGACCGCGCAGCGATTGCTCGTTACGGTCTGAATATCGAAGATGTCAATAACGTCATTGAAATTGCCAACGGTGGTCGTGAAGCAACCCAGGTATACGATGGCGAACGCCGTTTTCCGCTCATGTTGCGATACCCCAAGGTCTACCGTGACCACCCCGGAGCATTTGAAAATATCATTCTCAAGGGACCCGGCGGCGCATTGATTCCGCTGAAGGATATTGCCAAAGTCGAAGTGATCGACGGTCCCTCCCAGATCTCTCGCGAATCGGGAAAACGCCGGCTGGTTGTAGGCGTCAATGTTCAAGGGCGGGATCTGGGGGGCTTCGTGAGCGAGGCCCAGAAACGCCTAGCACAGCAGGTCAGCATACCGCAGGGTTACACCCTCGAATGGGGCGGCCAGTTTGAAAACATGGAACGCGCCATGGCACGTCTGATGATCATCATTCCGTTAACGATTGCCGCGATCTTTTTCCTACTGTTCATCTTGTTTAATTCGATCCGGATGGCCGGTCTGATTATTCTCGTTCTGCCATTTGCCTCGATTGGCGGCATTTTCGGCCTCCTTATTTCGGGGGAGTATCTCTCGGTGCCCGCCGCTGTTGGTTTTATTAACCTCTGGGGTATCGCGGTACTGAACGGCGTCGTGCTGGTTTCGTTCATTCGACAATTACGCGAAGAAGGCTGGTCGACGCAGGAAGCCGTTTTTGAGGGGTGTGAGCACCGTTTTCGACCTGTCATGATGACTGCTAGCGTGGCATTGCTGGCTCTTGTACCCATGCTCTTCTCGACGGGCCCGGGTTCGGAAGTGACCAGACCTCTCGCCGTGGTCGTCATTTCCGGGCTGCTGTCTTCAACAGCGCTCACCCTGCTCGTGCTGCCGGTGTTGTATCCTTACTTTGAAGACAAAACGGTTGAAGCCTGAGGCCATATCCCGCCATGAAAGAAATCAAAGCGATCGTCCGACCCAATAAATTGCCACAGATCCGCAAGGCCCTGATGGGTCTTGATGGTTTTCCCGGCATGACGATCAGCCAGGCCGAGGGGTGCTCTGCGCCCTCTCGACATGGCCCGGTCACCTCCATTAAGGATGAGCTCACGGATTTCACCAAAAAGATCCGTCTGGAAATTGTCTGCCCGGACGAGATTGCCGACCAGATCGTTAACTGCATCACAGATATTGCCCAGACCGGATCTCTGGGCGATGGCATTGTCTGGGTGACCGAAGTTCAGCGCGCCGTGTTTGTTCATAAAACAACGCCCGGTGGTATCACCGAGCCTCGTCGCCCCTAGCGATTCCAAACCCAACCCGATGTCGCCGGCGCTTCGCATCTGGTTTGCTGCAACTCGGCCAGCGTTCCTCTCGGTTACGGTCGTCGGGGTGCTACTGGGGCTGGCCTGCGCAGAATACGACGACACATTTCGCTCTCTGCCCCTCGCGCTGCTCACCTTGGCTTTTGCACTGATCGCGCACGCCGGCGCCAATGTGATCAACGATTATTACGATGCGTTGAACGGTTGTGATGAGGCCAACACAGCCCGGATTGCACCCTTTACCGGGGGCAGTCGCTTTATCCAGAATGGTCTACTCACACGACAACAGACGTGCCGCTACGGCTACAGCTTACTGGCGCTTGTCATCCCTGCGGGGCTCTGGCTGCTGGCCCAGAGTGGATCGGGCCTGCTCTGGATTGGCCTGGCCGGCATGATCAGTGGCTGGGCCTATTCTGCCCCACCCCTGCGGCTGCAGAGTCGGGGACTGGGTGAAATCGCCATCACGCTCGCGTGGGCCATGGTCGTTATTGGCAGTACCTATGTGCAGGCCCAGTTCGTATCAACCACCAGCCTCTTCGCGGCACTGGCGTATGCACCGCTGGTTGCCAATGTGCTCTTCGTCAACCAGATCCCGGATCGTCATGCCGACGCACACGCGGGGAAGCGTACGCTCATCGTCAGGCATAGCCCCACCATCGCCTTTGCCGGCAGCCTGCTCCTTGACCTGGTAGCCATAGTCACTCTCGGCTTAGGCATATACCAAGGGGCGTTACCTGTATCGTGCTGGGTCGCCCTTGTCGCCGCCATACCGGCCTATCGCTCCCTATGTGCGCTTTACCTAGGCCCGACAGATCCGGTGAAACTGCGCATCGCCATCCCCGCCACAATCCAGAGCGGCATCCTGTTCGGCGCGGGGTTAACGTTGGGGCTGATACTGTAATCAGAGCAGGTTAAGCGGCACCTTCAGATACGACACCCCATTGGCTTCCGCAGGGGGCAGATGGCCTGCCCT
>JBFYKG010000050.1:0-9887 GCA_041311015.1 Rhodocyclaceae bacterium
CCCAGATGGTTATGGGTGCCGCCAACAGCTCTCGGAACTGCTTCAAATCTTTAATGATGTTTCTTGATGGGTACGCAGCGCTGAATGAGATAGCGACAACGTCGTATCGCCCATCGGCGGCATATCTTGCGATGTCGGTGAGCGGAATACGCGTACCCAGCGAGGTGCAGTGCACACCCTCGGCAACACACATTGCCTCCACCATCAGAATGCCAAGACAGTGCTCTTCGTCAGGGAATGTGGTGAACAGAACCCGTGGCGCCGAGGTCGGCGCCTCCTGCGAGTGAATGGCGTGCCGAATCACGTTTTGCACCTGTTCTGTGTACAAGTGCTCTTCCGGTACGGTGAGATCTCCCCGGATCCAGTAATCCCCGACAATACCGTTCATGGGCACGATCGTTTCGGTAATGAACTTCTGAAGCCCATCCCTGAGCAGCAGGTGATTGAGGCTCTCCCGCAACTCGCGGCTGCGATGCATGCGCAAGAGTTTTACGAGACCCAGGCAAATGGCATGGCGCCCTGGATTAACCGGTTGGCTGCTATGGGTATCCAGCAGCAGGCGCAGCTCCGAAAGATCCATCCCCAGAACTTTGCCGGGCCGCATGCCCTTATCGAGTAAACGCCGGATCACCCGTAACCGTTCCACCTGCTCGAAGGGGTACAGACGGTCACCCAGTTCATCCCGTTGCGGTTGAGGGAACTGATAACGCCGCTCCCAGACGCGCAGGGTGTCTTTGCCGATGCCGGTGTCACGTTCGACATCAGCAATACGCATTGGAGGCTCGATCTCTTGAATAATCATTTGTCTTGGACAAAGTGTTGACAGGGGTCATTTTAAGGGATAATTTGGAAACGTAAAGCACTTTGTCCAAGACAAACATGAAAATATCTCTCCCCCTGCTCAAACCCATCGTCATTAGCGCCGTGCTCTCGGGCGCCCTGGCGGTGGGTATGCCCTCGGCCAGAGGAGGCAACATGACCCCACCCAAAGCTGCAACGAACACCACCCAAGCCTGCCCATCGCTGCTTCAGGGTACTTATCCCAAACTTCAGGATGAGTCTCCTCAGGCACTGTGTCAGTTCTCGGGCCAGGTCATTCTTGTGGTGAATACAGCAAGCTATTGCGGCTTTACCCGACAGTACGACGGCCTGGAGCGTTTATATGACCGCTACAAGGCTCAGGGGTTCGTCGTTCTGGGATTTCCGTCCAATGATTTCGGACAGCAGGAGCCTGACAGCAACAAAAAGATTGCGGATTTCTGCCGCAATACCTATGGGATTAAATTCCCGATGTTTGCCAAATCCAGCGTTCGCGGTTCAGATGCTAATCCGCTGTTTAAGCAGCTGGCAAAACTGACTGGTGATTCGCCCAGCTGGAACTTCCACAAGTATCTGATCAGTCGGGATGGCAACCAGGTTCTCAGCTTCGGTAGCCAGATCGCACCAGAAAGCAAAACCATGACTGAGGCCGTAGAGAAGATGCTGAAAAGCACGCCCTGAACATCCGTCTGATTCCAATAACAACCCCCAATCATTGAGAAGATCATCATGAACGCACCTGACAAACCCCTGCACAATCTGATGCTCCCTGACATTCAGGGTTCCCCCGATCACCGTGATGTTGCGATCAATCAAGTCGGCGTTCGCGGACTGCGCTACCCGCTCCGTCTGCTCGATGCCGCCGGTGACATCCATGCCACGGTGGCCACCGTGACCATGACGGTTGGCCTGCCGCCGACCGTCAAAGGGACCCATATGTCTCGTTTTGTAGAAATCATGGAGGCGCAGGAGGCACCGATGTCGCTCATCGACATGAAGGCGCTGTTTAACCGCATGCGTAACCGGCTTGAAGCAACCAGCGGTCGTATCGAATTCCAGTTCCCCTATTTCATTCGCAAGCAGGCCCCCGTATCGGGGGTAACCAGCCTGATCGATATCGATGCCGGGATAACTCTAAACAGCAGCATGAACGAACGCGCTGACGTGACGCTCAAGGTTGTCGTACCGGTGACGAGCCTGTGCCCCTGCTCTAAGGAGATTTCCGAATATGGCGCTCATAACCAGCGTTCGCATATCATGATTCATGCAACGCTGAGAAATGATGCTGAACTGAATCTTGAAGATCTCGTACGGATGGCCGAAGAAGAGGCATCCTGTGAGGTTTTTGGGCTTCTCAAACGCCCGGATGAGAAATGGGTCACCGAACGCGCCTATGACAACCCCAAGTTTGTCGAAGACCTGGTGCGTGATATTGCACTGAGGCTCAAAGGCGAATCCCGTATTAGCCACTGGACCGTTAGCTCCGAAAACTTCGAGTCGATCCACAATCATTCCGCCTACGCCCTGATCGAAGGTTGCAACCTCTGAAAGCCCCAGTCATGCGCCAGAAGATCGCCATTATCGGCAGCGGTATTTCCGGGTTAGGTACCGGCTACCTGCTTAGCCCGCATCATGATGTGACCATTTATGAGGCTGATCACCGCCCCGGTGGCCACAGTCATACCGTGGACGTCCACGTCGATGGACAGCGGTTTGGTGTGGATACCGGCTTTCTGGTATTCAATGAACGCACCTATCCCCTGTTGTGCCGACTCTTTGCGCACATACAGGTGCCTGTTGTCAAAAGTGACATGTCTTTCTCGGTAAAAATCGCCGAACCGGATCTGGAATGGGCCGGCACCAATCTGGACTCGGTCTTTGCGCAAAGACGGAACCTGCTGCGCCCTGCTTTCTGGGGCATGCTGCGTGACATCCTGCGCTTCAACAAAGGCGCCACCCGGGATCTGGATAATCCGGCACTCACCGATGTCTCTCTGGGAGAGTATCTGGATAGCCATCGCTACGGCCGTGCATTCCGCGATGATTATCTACTACCGATGGCCGCTGCGATCTGGTCTTGCCCAACGGAACAGATGCTGGCCTACCCCTTCAATACCTTTGTTCGCTTCTGCCATAACCATGGGCTACTGCAAATCATCGACCGGCCAACCTGGATGACGGTAGCAGGCGGCTCCCGGACTTATGTGGCCATGTTGATCGATGCCATCCGGAAGCATGGCGGTCATCTGCATCTCGAATCCCCCGTCACGGCTGTCGTAAGAGCGGCAGACCATGTTCGCGTAACGACGATGCAAAGCAGTGCGTCTTACGACCAGATCATCATGGCATGTCATAGTGATCAGGCATTGCAGATCCTTGGCGCCGACGCAACGCCGCAGGAGCAATCGCACCTCGGCTCGATCCGCTACCAGGCAAACCGTGCGGTCTTGCATACAGACCCAACGCTACTTCCTGAAAATCGTAAGGCATGGGCCGCCTGGAATTATGCCTCCCCCGGTAGCACGTCCAAGGCACTCGGAAAAAGCCCGGTCAGCGTCTCGTACCTGCTGAACAAGCTCCAACCTTTGCCAACTGAAAACCCGGTGATCGTGACCCTCAATCCATGGCACGAGCCTGATCCGGCCCGTACCTTACGTCAGATCCACTACGCACACCCCGTCTTTGACGGGCCGGCTGTTGCGGCACAGGCAACAATCAAAAGGCTCTCCGGCCTGAATCGCACGTTGTATGCAGGCGCCTGGCTCGGCTATGGTTTTCATGAAGATGGTTTTGCCTCGGCAGTTCGGGCTGCAGCTCAACTTGTGCCACTACCCGACTGGCTACTGGGAGCGCAGCCCGAGCTGAACGAGATCGAATTGAGTACACACACGCCGGTGGTAGCGCATTCATGACAACCCCAGCTGACAGCTGGTTATCTCCGGCCTTGTGTATCGGCGATGTGATGCATGCACGCACACGACCGGCGCGCAACGTGTTTCACTACCCCATCTTCTACCTGAGACTACCCCTCAGCCGGCTGTCAGAGCTGGGCGTCCGGGGGCTTGCCGTCAACAAACCCGGGCTTTGTCAGATTCTCAACCGAGATCATGGCCCACGCGATGGCTCCAGCTTACTGGAATGGGTTCGAAATCTACTCGAACAGCATGGCATGTCCGGAGTCACCGAAGATGGGGAGGTGATGTTGCAAACCATGCCCAGGGTCTTCGGATACCTCTTCAACCCCGTCAGTTTCTACTTCTGCCATGACCGTGAATCACAGTTACGCGCCGTGGTGTGCGAAGTCAGCAACACCTTCGGCGAGCGGCACAATTATCTGGTAGCGCATCCGGACCATCGACCGATAGAACCGAATGACACGCTCCATGCACAAAAAGTCTTTCATGTATCACCGTTCTTTCCGCTGAATGGTGCGTATGAATTCCGTTTTGGTGGGAAACCCCAATCTCCGATTGCCATGATCAACTATACGTCCACCGGGTCTGCTGATGCCCAAGCTGGTAAAGGTCGCTACGGCTTACGTACCTGGATCCGGGGCAATGCCGTTGCGCTAGATGCGTCCGCACTCTTTAGTGCCCTACTCAGGTTTCCCCTACTCACATTCGGCGTCATCGCACGAATCCACTGGCAGGCACTGCGTCTGTGGGCTCGAAAAGTCACGTTCTTCTCCAAACCCACAGCCCCGCTCAAGGAGACAACCTCATGAACACCCGTACCGAGGCGTTGCAATCCGAATCTATTGCTCAAACCCTATGTCCGGGTGGCGCCATTGATGTGTTCGACACCAGTGCGCACAATAGTGAACATGCAGGCCTACCCGCGACTGCCAAGATTGTGCTCCGCATGCTGGATGGCATAAGCACCGGTCAGATCCACATGACGCTTCCGGACGGCCGGCGCCACCATTGCGGCACCGGCAATCAAGGTCCTGTGGTCGATATGGTCGTTCATGACTGGTCCGTTTTCGGAGACGTTGTCGGGCGAGGTGATATCGGTGCTGCTGAGGCATTCATCGACGGCCTCTGGGGAACAGAATCCCTGACCGAGCTACTGACCCTGATTGCCGATAATCGTGATGCCATGGAGAAGGCCATACATGGACGCCGCTGGCAGCTTTTGAGCTCATGGTTACTTCACCGTTTTCGCGCCAACACGCGCCGCGGCAGCAAGCGCAATATCATGGCGCACTATGACCTTGGCAATGATTTCTATCAGCTCTGGCTTGATGAAACAATGACTTATTCGAGTGCGCTGTTTGAGGATCAACCTGATCATGCCGATTGGTCTGCTTTACCAAGGGCGCAACGCGCCAAAAATAATCGCATGATCGATGCCCTGGCTATCAAACCCGGAGATCGGATACTCGAAGTCGGCTGTGGCTGGGGGGGATTTGCCGAACAGGCAACCCGACGTGGTGCCCATGTGACTGGCCTGACCCTGTCTCCGGCACAGCAAGCCTATGCGAAAGCACGCGCAACGCACGGGGGATGGTCAGATCAAACCGAATTTCTGCTCACCGATTACCGCGACATGCAGGGTCAGTTCGACCATATCGTCTCGGTCGAGATGTTTGAAGCTGTCGGCGAACGCTGGTGGCCTACTTACTTCCGCACCCTGAAACAACGCCTCAAACCCGGCGGCCGTGCACTAATACAAGTGATTACGATTGATGACGCCCTCTTCCAGAAGTACCGGCGTGGCACAGACTTTATCCAACGCCACGTTTTCCCGGGCGGCATGCTGCCCTCACCCTCGGTCTTTAGCGATCAGGCCCGACATGCAGGATTTGCGGTAACCGATGACCTGGCCTTCGGGTCACATTACGCACGAACGCTGGGCTTATGGCATGAAACGTTCCGGGAGCGCTTGCTGGAAGTCAAAGCGCAAGGGTTTGATGATCGCTTTATCCGCCTATGGCGGTTTTATCTCGCCTACTGTGAAGCGGGCTTCCGGGCCGGATCCATCGACGTCCATCAGTTCACCCTCCAGTCATAAGGAGCACCTAATGACCCGGCGTAACGCGCTTTGGCGCAAACCTCTACTGACACTGTGTGCGTTAATCGGATTAAGCGGCTGTGGGGGCGTTGAGGTAACGCAATACGCCCAGGAGCAGCCAACGCTCGATCTTAAACGCTACTTCAATGGCACGATCGACGCTTACGGCATGTTCCAGAAGCGCTCAGGTGAAGTCGTCAAACGCTTTCACGTGGTCATCGATGCGCGTTGGCAGGGCGATGTCGGGACCCTGGATGAGCGTTTTACCTATAGCGATGGAACAACGCAACAACGTGTCTGGACCATCACTAAAACAGGCACACAAACTTATCGTGGCACGGCAGCCGATGTCATCGGAGAAGCTGTCGGCGAAAGCGCTGGTAATGCGCTGCGCTGGCAGTACGTACTGGCACTCCCGGTTGATGACAAGATCTACCATGTCGATTTCGACGACTGGATGTTCCTGATGGATGACCGGGTCATGCTGAACCGTTCAGCCATGTCTAAGTGGGGATTTGACCTTGGTGAAGTCTCCCTGACCTTTGTTAAGCGCTGATTGAACTTATCATGTCCCGGCACCTGAACCAGCCTATCCGCCCTCATGACTGGATTGGCATGCGTGTCTGGATTATCGGCGCCTCGACGGGCATCGGCGCTGCGCTTGCGCAGCAATTGGCCGGCTTCGGCACAAATCTGGTCCTGTCCGCACGCGGTCGGGACGCGTTGGATAAAGTGGCCGATCATTGCCGACACCGCCATGAAGACAACGAAGTCATGGTTCTGCCATTCGATGCCTGCGATACCAAAGAGACTCAGTCAGCCATTGCACAAATCGAGAAGCGCTGGGGCAGCATTGATCTTGTGATCTATAACGCCGGCACCTATGAAGCGACGCGTATCGATTCGCTGACCACAAAAGGTGCTGAGCAATCCTTACGGATCAATCTTATTGCCCCGGTTTCGGCAACGGCTGAAATATTGCCACTGATTCTCAGCAACAACCGAACAGAACGGCCCCGAGGATTCGCCTTTGTTGCCAGTGTGGCCGGCTATCGTGGGTTACCCCGTGCACTCACCTACGGCCCCGGCAAAGCCGGATTGATCAGTTTTGCCGAATCGCTCTGGATTGATCTCAATGGCATCGGGCTCAACACGTGGCTGATCAACCCGGGTTTTGTTCGTACCCGCCTAACAGCAAAAAACACCTTCGACATGCCGGCTTTGATCGACCCGGAGGATGCTGCATCAGCAATCATCAAAGGGTTTGCAACGGGGTGCTTCGAGATTCATTTCCCTAAAAGATTCACCTACTTCATGAAACTGCTGCAACTGCTACCTATCGGCTGGTACTTGCGACTCGTTCAACGCCTAGTCCCCCCATTACCGACTGCGGCCATTCCAACCGCCGCCCTTAACAAGGAGCAATCATGACTCGCCTCAGTACTGAAAAGACCCGGGCTGCCGTTGATGCCCTCGTGCCCTTTTATGAGCACCTACGTCCCGAGGATGTATCACGCTTTGACACGTACTATCGTCATGATGCGCGATTCCGGGATCCCTTCAATCACGTCAGCAGCATTGATGGTATCAAGCGTATTTTTACGCATATGTTCACCCAGGTGAATGATCCGGCTTTTCGGGTTACCAAAGTCATCGTAGGCGAAGGTGATGCCATACTCTTCTGGACATTTCATTTCCGTTTCAAAGGTATGGGCTGCAAGTCAGCACAATCTCTGGAAGGGGTAAGCCATCTGGAGTTTGATGACGAAGGCCGCGTCACGCTTCACCGCGACTACTGGGATGCCGCTGAAGAGCTCTATGGGCGACTACCCGTGATCGGTTCAATCATGCGTGGGTTACAGCGAATGATTCGTGCCTGAGGGATTGCCCAAACCCTCTATTAACAATGGATGCCGCCAGCGGTATAAAAGCGCAATAGCAACTGTTTTGAGCGCCAGAGGCAGTAGGACATAGGCACCAATCAGTACGTCTGTGTGGTCCACACTACCGGGCACATAGCCCAGAATAGCCAGCAATGGCAGTGCAATACCGGCCGCCAGGGCGAGATTGATTTTGGCAACGAGGTTCCAGATCCCGAAATAGGTCCCGGTTGCACCGCGCTTTTCGCCCAGGTCGGCCACCATGGATGCCGGAATCGTTAAATCCGTTCCAACAGCAAGTCCTGAAACCAGGCATACAACCAAAAACAGAGGCCAATCACCTGCGCCAAGGAATGCAGCGCCTGAAAATGCAGCAATCGCCAGCACCATAGCGATCATCCAGGTCCAGGGGCGACCAAGTACCTGGGCTATGCGAACCCAGACCGGTACGGCCAGCGCTGCCGAGAGGAAATATGTTCCAAGCAACATGCCGGTTTGAGCCGGAGCGGCCAGCACGTCGGTGACATAGAAAACAAACAAGGTGGCCGGAAACGCTGAGGCAATGCCATTCGCAAAAAAGACGAGCAGCAATTTCCGGTAAACGGGATCAGCCCAAGTCACCCGAAGCCTGGATATCAAAGATTCCCGGACCAGATTCTGTTGACCAGCGGGTAAGCGTTGGAGGATCAAGACCGCGAGGATAAGAAAACCTCCCAGAAACCACGGTAACCCTTGCATACCAACAAGCGGCTCACTGGAAATCGACGTCGGAATCACAGCTGCGATCACCACACCCGCCAGTATGAATGCCTCACGTGCCCCCGTCAGGCGAAGCCGCTCGACTGAATCGACACCAAGATCGCTACCCCAGGCCTGATAGGCAATCATCGCGCCTGAAAAACCCAGCGTACAACATGCCAACGAGCCAAATAGCCACCAGACCGGATCAGTAGGGGCCATAAGCATCGGGCTAAACAGTATGACAAATCCGACCCCGAACGGCACCAGAGCGGCATAGAGCATCGGCTTTCTGGGGTGCCGATCAATGAGCCATCCAAAACAGGGGTCTGCAACGGCATCCAGCAGCCGGGTTAACAGAAGAACGACACCTATCGTCGATAATCCAAGTAGGCCACTGCGCGCGTACAGATCCGGCACAAACAGGTAAATGGGCAAGGCGCCAAATGCGAGGGGCAGGCCAAGAACACCATAAGCGATTATCTGCCTGCGCTGCATTAGCCTGTGCCTGCCTGCAGGAGTCGATTACGCAATCTGGGTTCTGTGGTTCGAGGATCGAGCCATATCCCGAAGAACAGACGCGCGAATTCCGGATCGTTTATCTGGCCTATTTCCCGATTGTTGTACAGAAACGTGGCTGCTCCGGGTCGATAAATACCGACGATCTGGTCGCCCGTTTTGACATCGGGGAATATTCTCGCCATCGCCGGACCCCAGAGCGCCAGTTGTGCGTCACTGGCACCCAATTCCCGCATGTGGTCAACGCTCGCATTGACAATTTTCATGCCCGCAATATCACGCTTGTAGGTAAGTTGCAGCGCCATCGGCGGCTCTACAGGGTTGGCTCCTGCCCAGAGTTGCGCCTCATAAACCAGAAAACCGAACCGCCTCAACTCACCGGAGCCATACTTCTGAAGACTGAGATTACCGATAAAAACCCGTGACTCGGCAAAACCCACCCCCGGGGCGGCCAACAATACTCCGGCTGACAAAGCCAGCAGCAGCTTTCGGCAGATTTTCAGCATTTCTCCCATTGTCGTTCTCTCAGAAAAAATGATGTCATGGAGCGACCTGTTAACTCTTGATCATACGTACTTAAAAATATTAGGCGAGAATAAATTATCATCCAAGTATTAAATTCCCCTTAGCCCGCGTCCACCGCGCTAGCCATTGATACGCCATGAGTCTGCCGAGTCTTTTTTTTCATTCACTACGTCAGCATATAGGCCAACACCCTTATGCAACGGTGGGGTTGGCGGTATCGTGCGCCACGATACTGGCGATGTTTCTGGTGGGTCTTTTCGATGTACTCACCGGTCAACATGGTGACACCATGCGCTATGCCCTCTGGGGTGGCTTTGCGGGGTTTGCCCTGACCACGGCAGGTGCGATCCCAGGGTTTTTCCTCACCAGCCTGCCCAGAAAGCTGGAAGACAG
>JBFYKG010000051.1:0-9872 GCA_041311015.1 Rhodocyclaceae bacterium
AAGTCTTCGGGTTATCGCACCTGAGTGACGAGCAGATTCTGCTCGCCTTTCCGGAGTTTCGCCCACACCTAGGCGATTGCCGCTTTCGCGACTGCCGGCACGACCAAGACCCGGGCTGCGCACTGCAGGCTGCAGTCAGCACGGGTCGTGCCACGGCAACACGCCTTAGCTTGCTCCGTCGACTGCTTAAGGAAAACTAAGGCCCAATAAAAAACCGCCCCTAGGTTTCCCTAGGAGCGGTCTATTTCGAGCCTTTGCTGATTAGCAGCGTTCAAAGATCACGGCGATACCCTGACCACCACCGATACACATGGTGACGAGACAGTACTTACCGCCAACGCGTTGCAGTTCATAAATGGCCTTGGTCGCAATGAAGGCACCCGAGCAGCCCACGGGGTGGCCCAGCGCGATCGCACCACCATTCGGGTTGGTCTTGGCCGGATCCAGACCCAGCACCTTGGAAACCGACAGCGCCTGTGCGGCGAAGGCTTCATTCGACTCGATCACATCCATCTGATCCAGCTTGAGGCCGGCCTTTTTGAGGGCCAACTGGGTTGCTGGGATCGGGCCCTCACCCATTTCGTGGTTTGGCACACCCGCAACGGCGTACGAAACCAGACGTGCCATCGGCTTGTGACCAGCGCTAGCGGCAACGGCTGCATCAGCCAGTACAAAGAAAGCAGCGCCATCGTTGATGCCCGAGGCATTACCGGCAGTCACCGTGCCGTTTTCCTTCTTGAAAGCCGGCTTCATCTTGGCCAGCGACTCCATGGTCGTACCACGCTTGACGTGCTCGTCAGTATCGAAAACCACTTCACCCTTCTTGGTCTGCTTCACGATCGGCATGATCTGCGACTTGAAGTGACCGGCATCGATTGCGGCAGCCGCACGGCGCTGCGATTCAACGGCAAACGCATCCTGCGCTTCACGAGTAATGCCATGTTTGGCAGCCAGGTTCTCGGCCGTCACGCCCATATGGCCAACACCAAACGGATCGGTCAGCACAGCCACCATGCTATCCACTGCCTTGGAGTCACCCATACGGGCACCCCAGCGCATGGCCGGCAACATATAAGTTGCCTTCGACATCACCTCAACACCACCGCCGATGGCATAGTCCGAATCGCCCAGCAGAATGTTCTGGGCCGAGGTCACAATCCCTTGCAGACCCGAAGCGCACAGGCGGCTAACCTGCATAGCGACAGAATCCATCGACAGGCCGGCCTGAATCGAGGCCACGCGCGACACATAGGCGTAGCGCGAGTCGGTCGGCATGGTAGTGCCAACGGTCACATAATTGATGGCCTTGGGGTCGACACCTGAACGGCCGACCGCTTCTTTCATCACGGCACCAGCCAGTTCACAGGGCTCCATGTCCGACAGCGCACCACCAAAAGCACCAATGGCCGAACGAACTGCACTCAGTACTACAACGTCTTTGCTCATGCTTATGTCTCCCAGACTACGTTTTTAGTTATAAATCAAACACCCACCCAAGCGGCGAGCCCAACAACTGCGAGTAGTATCACCCACAAAATCAAAGCGCGCCAGACCAAACCGATGGCTGACGGCAATACAGCCGGAGTTGCCTCTTCGCCAACCCCGATTTCCGGGCGGTCTGACACAACCTCATCTTCAATGACGGGGGATTCGCTCAACGGCCCCCCGAGCTTAACGCCCAGCGCACCGGCACCGGCCGCCACAATCACGCCCGCGGTATGGTCACGCCATGTCCCGGCCTGCTCGCGCCAGCAATTAATGGCGTCTTCGAAGTTGCCGACAATGGCAAAGGCCACCGCGGTCATCCGGGCAGGCAGCCAGTCGATCAGGGCAAAGGCCTGACGGGCAAAAGCACCAAACTGGCGACGCTTAACCTGCACTTCTTCGGCGGCATGCTCGCCCACGACTTCCTCGTCACTCCGGTCGCTACCATTCCAGTGCGTCGCCAGAAAGGCGCTCAGACGGTAGAAGACAGCGCCCACCGGACCGAACACCACAAACCAGGCCAGCACGCCAAATACATGCCGGTGCGAAGCCAGCACGCCGGTTTCGATGGCCAGACGGGCAATTTCATCCGAACTGGCGTTATCGGGGCACTCGCTATTCCAGGCCTTCATGGCCTTGCGGGCCGCCGGTACATCATCGGCCTGCAGGGCTTCGTTCACTTCGGTAAAGGAATGGCTGAACTGGCGGAAGCCGAGCGTCAGATAGAGAACAGCCACACCAAAGGCCAGACCCAGCAGGACATTAATACTCGATAACAGCAGATCCAGAATTGTGGCCAGCATCACGCCGCCACCCACGATGAGCAACCAGGCCAGCAGGCCGTGCTGCCGATTGCCCGAATCAAAAACCCGTTCGACCCAGTCCGCAAGACGCGATAGGGGCTCCCCGACAAAACGGGCATACGGCAACGGACGCACCTGCTCAATCAGCAGCGCAAGAATCAGTACAACCAGCTTCATAAATCGATAACCTGTCAGTGCTTGAACATGGACCGGCATCCGCGCGGCTGAGCCGCAGAAGAGGCAGGTCTTTCGGGCACGATATCACAATTCATCACGTGTTTATTGCCTTGGCGGGCACCCCGTGAATAATTCTTGAGAGCTGTGCCAGCATGCCCGCAGTCGCCCCCCAGATATAGCGTCCGGCCCAGGGCACCGCCAGAAAGCTCCGCCAGGCGCCCCGGTAATATCGGGTCTCCTGCCGGAAATTACGGGGGTCCACCAGAAAATCAAGCGGTGCCTCGAAGATTTCGGCGACCTCGCCCGGGTCCGGCGCCAGCCGGGCCCCGGCCGCCACAAAGGCGACCATAGGCGATACATTGAACCCTGTGCCGGTGTGATATCGGGGCATTTCGCCGAAGATCTCAACCGCAGAACGGGCCAGCCCGACCTCCTCCTCGGCTTCGCGCAGCGCAGCCTCCAGAGAGGTTTCTCCTGATTTCAGGCCACCGCCGGGAAAACTAATCTGTCCGGCGTGATCACGCAGGTGGTCAGTACGCTGCGTCAGCAATAGGCGTAAAGCACCCTGCTCCGCCCCCAGCACAGGTACCAGCACGGCCGCCGGGCGTCGCCCGGTTTGCAGGCGATCGCGGATTTCCGGCGGAATCGGCTCATCCACCACCTCTGTCACCTGCCCCAGTGCCGGATCTGCCCCCGGGGGCAAGGCCGCAAAGGCGGCCCGCAGCTGGGCCGGTGTGATGGCCATGATTAAAAAAGGCGCCCTTGGGCGCCCTGGTCTGATCCGTTATTCACGGAAATTGCCAAACTGGAGCGGCACATCCTTGATGCCGTCTTTGACGAGGGCAATCGCCTCCTGCAGGATATCCCGCTTGGCACCGGTCACCCGGACAGCCTCACCCTGGATGGACGCCTGAACCTTCATCTTTGAATCCTTGAGCATGGCGACGATCTTTTTAGAGGTCACCTGCTCGATGCCGACACGCACCTTCAGATCCTGCTTGACCTTATTGCCGCTCACTTTCTGGATGGACCCATGCTCGAGGCAACGCACATCGATCCCCTTGCCGGTCATTTCCGGTAACAGAATCCCCTGCATCTGATCCAGCTGGAAATCGTTATCGGCATGCAGGACGATCGTCTTATCTTTCTCGTTCAGCTCGGCCTTGGCGTCCGAGCCCTTGAAATCATAACGGTTAGCGATCTTGCGATTGGCAACATCGACGGCGTTCTTGAGCGACACCATGTCGACTTCGGAGGTAATGTCAAAACTGGGCATGATGATTAACCGAAGTGGCAAACGTAGTGATACGGCTCGTCGCAGGCGATCTCGAACGACGAATTACCCGGCACATCAAACGACTGGCCTGCACCGTAGGTTTTCCAGTCAGCTTCGCCCTTGAGACGTACGCGACAGGTGCCACCAACGCCTTCCATGACTTCGGGTGCGCCGGTATTAAAGGTCAATGACGACGGCAGGATCACGCCAACCGTCTTTTTGGTGCCATCACCGAACTGGATAGTGTGGCTAACGCACTTGCCATCAAAGTACACATTGGCCGCTTTAACCACGGACACATTATCGTATTGAGCCATTTAGATTCCCCACATTTTCTGGATGATGCCTTTGGCCATGTAACCCACCATGCCAAACGCGAGTACAAAAAAGAGTATGGCGGTACCCAGTTTGCCCGCTTTGGATTTAATCGCAATTTCAGCAATGATGAACAGCATGAACAGGATAAAGCCTGCCACACCGTAGGTCGACATGAAATCGGCGATTTGCTCCTCGGTAAAACCGAACAGGGTACCTTCCATGATTTAAGCCTTCTTCTTGCTAGCGGTCTTCTTGCCAGCCACTTTCTTGCCGGCAACCGGCTTTTTAGCTGCAGTCTTGGCAGCCTTGCGGCCGTCGCGATTGGCACCAATCCGCATACGTAGCGCATTCAGCTTGATAAACCCAGCCGCATCCTTCTGGTCATACGCACCGGCATCATCTTCAAAGGTAGCAATGGTCGGGTCAAACAGCGAGTCGTGTTTCGAATCACGACCCACGACGATGACGTTACCCTTGTAGAGCTTCAGACGCACAGAACCATTGACGTGCTCCTGGGTATGATCGATCAGCGTTTGCAGTGCGCGACGCTCCGGGCTCCACCAGTAGCCGTTATAGATCAGGCTGGCATAGCGCGGCATCAAATCATCCTTGAGGTGGGCGACTTCACGGTCCAGCGTAATTGACTCAATCGCGCGGTGACCCTTGAGCAAAATGGTGCCCCCCGGCGTTTCGTAACAGCCACGCGACTTCATGCCGACGTAGCGGTTTTCCACCAGGTCCAGACGGCCGATGCCGTGCTTGCCACCCAGTTCGTTGAGTTTGGCCAGAATCTCGTGCGGCTTCATCTTCTTGCCGTTGATGGCCACCGGATCACCGTGGACATACTCGATATCGATGTACTCGGCCTTGTTCGGGGCTTTTTCCGGCGACACGGTCCAGCGCCACATCGACTCTTCAGCTTCAGCCGCCGGATCTTCCAGGTGACGGCCCTCGAAGGAAATATGCAGCAGGTTGGCATCCATCGAATACGGGGAGCCACCCTTCTTGTGCTTCATGTCGATGGGAATGCCATGCGACTCGGCGTACTTCATGAGTTTTTCACGCGAGAGCAGATCCCATTCACGCCATGGGGCAATCACTTTGACGCCGGGCTTTAGCGCATAGGCGCCCAGTTCGAAACGCACCTGGTCGTTGCCCTTACCGGTGGCACCGTGACAGATGGCATCGGCCCCTGTCTTGTTAACGATCTCGATTAGACGCTTGGCAATCAGCGGACGGGCAATCGAGGTACCGAGTAGATATTCGCCTTCATAGATGGTGTTCGCGCGGAACATGGGGAACACGAAATCACGCACAAACTCTTCACGCAGATCATCGATAAAAATGTTCTTCGGCTTGATGCCCAGCTTCAGCGCCTTGGCACGCGCGGGTTCCAGCTCTTCACCCTGCCCCAGGTCAGCGGTAAAGGTCACCACTTCACACCCGTAGGTATCCTGCAACCACTTCAGAATCACCGAAGTATCCAGACCGCCCGAATAGGCCAGCACCACCTTCTTGATATCGCTCATTGCTACTTTCCGTTCAGGTTAAAACCACTTCATTAGAACTTGTCAGCCGGTTACTCGACCCGGCCCAACATCAGAAACTCCATCAACGCCTTCTGCACGTGTAACCGGTTTTCGGCTTCGTCCCAGACCACACTCTGCGGGCCATCGATCACGCTGGCGGTGACCTCTTCCCCGCGGTGAGCAGGCAGACAGTGCATAAACAGTGCGCCCGGGTTGGCCACTCGCATCATGTCGTCATCGACCTGCCAGTCGGCAAAGGCTTTGAGGCGTGCTTCGTTCTCGGCCTCGAAACCCATTGAGGTCCAGACATCCGTCGTCACCAGATCCGCGCCACGCGCAGCATCCATTGGGTCAGCAAAGACGTCGTAGTGCCCCTTGTTATCACCAATCAGGGCCGTGTCCAACTCATAGCCCGGCGGCGTTGAAACATTGACTTTGAAATCCAGAATACGTGCGGCCTGCAACCAGGTGTTACAGACATTGTTGGCATCGCCCACCCAGGCGACCGTCTTGCCCCGCAGATCTCCGCGATGTTCGTGATAGGTGTAGATATCCGCCATGATCTGGCAGGGATGGTATTCGTTTGTCAGCCCGTTGATCACCGGCACGCGCGAGTAGGTCGAAAAACGCTCGACGATGCTCTGTTCGAAAGTACGGATCATCACGCAGTCGCTCATACGCGAAATCACCTGAGCGGCGTCTTCAACTGGCTCACCCCGCCCTAGCTGAGAGTCACGGGTATTCAAGTAAATTGCCGCACCACCGAGCTGCTGCATACCGGCTTCGAACGAGAGGCGCGTCCGCGTACTGGCCTTTTCAAAAATCATGACCAGCGTGCGGTCGACCAACGGCCAGTACTGCTGATACGACTTGAAGCGCTCCTTGATCCAGCGGGTGCGCGCGAAGAGATATTCGTACTCTTCGCGATTGAAATCGCTGAACTGCAGGTAGTGTCGCAGGGCCATATTATTTTCCAAGAAAACGGCTGATCACCCCGGCGAGGCGCTCAACCAGCGTGTCCACATCAGCCTGGGTGATATTCAACGAGGGCAGCAGCCTCACGACCGAGTCCGCGGTCACATTAATCAGCAGTCCCGCATCGCGCGCCAGCCCCACCAGCTCGCCACAGGGGCGGTCCAGTTCGATACCGATCATGAGACCCCGACCGCGAATATCAACCACTTCCGTAAATTCGCCAATCCGGGCACGGAGGCCATCGCGAACAGCGCGCCCCATTTTGTCGGCATTGTCGAGCAACTTGTCGCGCTCCAGCACATCCACCGTCGTTTTCGCGGCACGCATGGCCAGTGGGTTACCGCCAAAGGTGGAACCATGATTACCCGGGCCAAATAGCCCCGCCGCCCGACCGCCTGCCATACAGGCGCCTACCGGCACACCCGAGCCCAGGCCTTTGGCCAGCGACACCACATCCGGGCGTACACCCGAATGCTGGAAACCAAACCACTTACCGGTACGACCGATGCCACACTGGACTTCATCGGTCATCAACAGCCAGCCCTTTTCGTCACAGAGGGCGCGCAACTCGCGCTGGAAGGCGTCATCGGCAAGGTGGATGCCGCCTTCGCCCTGGATCATCTCCAGCAGCACGGCGACGACATTCTTGTTGTGCTCACCCACCTGACGGATCGCGTCGATATCGTTATAGGGAACACGGACAAAGCCACTGACCAGCGGCTCAAAACCAGCCTGCGTCTTGCGATTACCGGTGGCCGACAGGGTTGCCATCGTGCGGCCATGGAATGCGTGCTCCATGACGATGATCGCCGGATTATCGATCCCCTGACGGTGGCCATAAAACCGGGCCAGTTTGATGGCCGCCTCGTTGGCTTCGCAACCGGAGTTGCAGAAAAATACTTCATCCAGACCCGACAGGCTGGCCAGCTTATCGGCGAGCTCTTCCTGCAGCGGGATACGGTAAAGATTGGACGTATGCAGCAACTGGGCCGCCTGCTGGCTCAGCGCACGCACCAGATCCGGGTGATTGTGGCCGAGCGTATTAACGGCAATGCCGGACAACGCATCCAGATAACGCTTACCTTCGGTATCCACCACCCAGCTGCCTTCACCGTGCGTAAACGCAACGGGCTGACGGGCATAGGTGTTCATTACATGCGTCATAAACTTACTCAATCACACAAAACAAAATGCAACAAAAGAAAAAACGGCGAAGCACCCATCTGCCGATCATTGTCGTCGGCAGTTGAAGCTCGCCGCAGCCTGCGGATACAACATTTAGGGTGATTTTATGGCAAAACGCGCGCCTAAGCCACTCCCGGCCCTCTCCCGCAAGTGCACAAAAATCGCTAGAATAGCGTCCATGAACACCCCAGCCGCGACAGACGACGCCAAAAGCGAAAGCGATCTGTCTCACAGCCTTGTTATCGTTGGCCGAACCCACGATGGCCAGAAATTCCGCCCTTCGGATTGGGCCGAGCGTCTGTGTGGGGTCATGTCGGCCTTCGGCAGCGAAAAACGGATGAAATACTCACCCTATGTCAGCCCGGGCGAGTGGGAAGGCGATAAGTGTGTGTTCATTGACGGAACGCTCTACGACAAATCGCCGATTGCCTACCGTTTTCTGGCTAATTTTGCCAAAGACAACGATTTGGTGCTTATTGACGGCGTTTGCAGCCTCGAAGTCTGCAATATCGACGAAGTTCTTTCAGAAACCGTCGTTTACCCGTCGCACGTCCCCGCCCGTTAGCGCCCGATCATTTCACCAAGCTGGGGTTGTCGGCAATCAACTGCGGCAGAATATCAATAATGGGTTGCGGCGTAATCTTGTTTTCCCCGGCTAGGACGCCGTCCAGCGCAACCAACAGGGTCAGCAGCACCGCAATCCCCAGGATGGTTCCTGACGTAAAGGCGATGGTAAAAAACGTCCGTTTTTCAAACCAGCCCGAGATGATCAGCATCGTAATCAGGCAACTCAGCGCGACCCACAAGTATCCGGGAAGGCTCTTTTTAAAGTCGGCCAGACGAGCATCCCGCAGGTCGACCATCTGCTTGAAGGTTGCGAGGATTTCCGCCCGTGCCACCTGTTGTGAATAGGTATTCACCTTAATGGCTCTCAGGCCCTGGGTCATTTCAGCCGACAACTCGGAGACCTTCTCGCTCCGCTCACGTTTAACCATCGCTGGCCATTCATCTTGCACGATCAAATTGGCGTAGGTGTTCAGATCGTCCCGAAACGCTTCAGCCTCATTCGTCGCCATACTCTTCAAGTCACGATTCAGCTTTGATATGGCCTGGGCTTCGCGCGCCACCAGATCCTCGGTATTGAGATGGCTTGACTGCACACGCACCAGTGAAAAGACGCACAAGGCGATGGTCAGACCACATAGGATCTTGTAGGCATCCAGTGCCCCGGTACTCAGTTCGTCAGGAACGGTAAGCTTGTATTTGATCCGAACGACCAGCGGCAACACCACTGCAAAGAGGAGGCCGCCGCCGCCAAACAGGAAACCGATCTGCAAATCGGTGAGTGTGTGGAGCCAATTCAAGAACATGCCGTTTACCCAGTTATTGACTGTCTTACAAAATCAGCATCATAACTGACATCGGATTATTGGGATCAGTCAGATCATCGACATCATGCGCCCTGGGGACGTCCCGTTGCCTGGCACCCGACTTGCTGGTTGTTGTCGACGTCGTCGTAGTTTTAGCATTCGTCGGTTCAAATGCAGGCATTAACTCGCCAGAATTGCTGTAAACCATGCCCGAACCCGGTAGTTCTGCTTTGGCAACAACCGGAGCGGCACCAACGTGGTGATGCGTGTGCGCCATTTGAGTGTCTCGGGCTCGGGCAGCCGCATGCGCTGCAGCACGGGTGACAGGCGTCGAAGCCGCTGCCTTCTGCGCAGACTTCGTCACACTTTCTGTCGTTGCGACAGGTTTATCCGCGCTCTGCTTTGATGCAGTTTGCGTTGACGTTTGGCTACTGGTTGCGGTTTCTGAATCTGATGCCGCCGTACTGGCCGTGCCCGTATTAGCAGACTGGCTTGTAGATCCGGACGATTTCTGCGTTGAGGTTGTGGAACCTGTCTGAGATGAATTGCTGGTCGTGGAGGACCCCGTTGCTTCTGATCCCGATTGAGTTGAATTCGATGCAGACGACACCGTTGTCACGACACCCGTACTTGTGGTTCCCGAGGCGATCACCGGACTCAGGTTAACGCTTAACGTACTACTGGTATCAACAGTCGCCGGCGGCAATGGCGGAATCAGACTTGGTCCGTTTGCGATCACTGTAGAGATCAAGAC
>JBFYKG010000004.1:0-33926 GCA_041311015.1 Rhodocyclaceae bacterium
CTGCGTCGTGCTGGCCGAGTTCCCGGTGTCATTTATGGCGCAGGCAAGCCGGCTGTTTCGTTCGACGTGGATCACAACGACATTTACCAGTGCCTGCGTAAAGAGGCCTTCCATTCGTCCGTCGTGACGGCGAATCTGGATGGTGCCAAAGAGCAGGTCCTGCTGCGCGACGTGCAACTGCACGCCTACAAGCCGCTGGTTCTGCACGTTGATTTCCAGCGCGTCGATGCCAACACCGAGCTGCACACCAAGGTGCCGCTGCACTTCACCAACGGTGAAGTCTGCCCGGGCGTCAAGCTGCAAGGCGGTATCGTCAGCCACGTCATCACCGAAGTGGACATCGCCTGTCTGCCGAAGGCACTGCCGGAATACATCGAAGTGGATCTGAAGGATCTGGTGATGGGTCACTCGCTGCACGTGAGCGATCTGAAGCTGCCGGCCGGCGTGCGTATTGTTCAGCACGGTTCTGGCAACCCGGTGGTTGCTGCCGTGATGGCCGTCAAGGGTTCGAACGCGGATGCGGGCGAAGCTGCAGACGCAGGTGCCGCACCGACCGCCGAGTAATCGGTCTTTGCCGGTCACCGGCAAAACAAGAAGCCGTGCGGGTCTGCCTGCACGGCTTTTTTCATGGAACGACGGAAATTAAGTTAGGCTATGCCTCATGAACACCGCATCACAGAATCTCACCGCGGCTCAACCCGATGACAAGGCGCGTCCCGCGAAGCCTGTGCCCGTGCTGACACCGATTCGTCTGGTGGTGGGGCTGGGTAACCCGGGTGCCGAATATGAGCGGACGCGTCACAACGCCGGGTGTTGGGCCATTGACGCGATGGCGCGCACGCTGGGTGCAGGTGGCTTTAGTGCCGACAAGAAGATGAAGGCCGATGTTGCCTCGGCGGTCGTGGATGGCCGCAAGATCTGGTTGCTCAAACCGCAGACCTTCATGAACTGCTCCGGCCAGTCGGTGGGGCCCTTTGCACGCTTTCATGACATTCGCCCGAACGAGGTGCTGGTGCTGCATGATGAGCTCGATCTGTTGCCTGGCCAGTTGCGTGTCAAGCTGGGTGGTAGCAGTGGGGGACACAATGGCCTCAAGGATATCCAGTCCGCCCTGGGCACGCCGGATTACTGGCGACTGCGTGTCGGCATCGGTCATCCGCGTTCACTGCAACTCAATCAGGGCGTGTCGGATTTCGTACTCCACCGGCCGCGCCAGGATGAGCAGATTGATATCGACCGGGCAGTGGATCGTGTTGCGGCAGAAAGTGCCTTGCTGGTTCGTGGTGACATGGCCGAGGCACAGCGTCTGCTGCACACTGCGCCAAAATAATCGGTCTTGGCGATCAGAAGTTAAAGGGCCAGATTCCCTGTTGGTTGACCGGATTACGCGGGTCGTCGCCGGTGGCGATGGCCTGATTGGCCGTCATGGTCTTCTGATCGGCTGCTTCCCAGCCGCCGCCCAGCGCCATATACAGCGACACCTGCGATAGCGCGCGCTCTGCCTGGGAACGGGCCAGATCCAACTGTGCCTTGAAGAGGCTGTCTTCGGCATTCAACACGGTCAGATAATCGGTGTAGCCGTAATTGAACTGCATGCTCGACAGGTTGGCATAGGTTTTTAATGTGCCGACCTGCTGCTGGCGGGCGGCAACCAGCTTACGCGTTTCTGTATTGGCGATCAGGGCACTGTCCGTATCGCGGAAGGCGCCTTCAACCGACTTCAGGTATTGCGTCATGGCGGCCTGCTGCTCGGCCTTGGCCCCCATGTATTGGCCGTAGAGCTCGCCGCCGCGGAAGAGTGGGCCAATGGCAATGAGGCCGGCATCCCAGATACTGCTCGTGCCGGTAAAGATGCCGCCCATGCCGGAGGCCGTGCTGGTGCCCATGGTGCCTGTCAGCGAGATGTTCGGGAAGAACTGGGCCTTGACGGCGCCGATCTGTGCATTGAGGCCGATCAGTTGTTGCTCGGCCAGACGCACATCCGGCCGGCGTTCCAGCAGGTCCGAGGGCAGGCCTGCCGGCGGCGTTGGTAGGGAGAGCTGGCTGATGGGCTTGCCTCGTGGGACCGGTCCTGGATTGCGACCCAGGACGAAATTGAGGTTGTTCTCCTGTTCGCCGATCGCCTGGACCAGCGGCGGAATGGCTGCTTCGGCCGCATCAACCTGAGACTGGATCTGCGACACCTGCACCATATTCGCAGTGCCGTAGCGGAACCGCAGATCAAAAATGCGCAGCGTGGTTTTGTAGTTCTCCAGTGTCTGGCGGGCAACGGCAAGTTGCTGGTCCAGCGAACGGAGGGTGACATAGATGCTGACGACTTCGCCCGCCACACTGAGGGCAATCGCCTGGCGCGTCGCAATGGCGGCGGCCTGATTGGCGGCAGCGGCTTCGTATTGGCGGCGCAGGCCACCAAACACGTCCAGCTGCCAGGTCGCCGTTGCGGCCAGGGTGCCGATCGATGTCAGGCTGCCGGGTGTGTTGGTGACCACGGTCTGATCCAGACCCATGAACTTACCGCGCTCACCGGCACCGTAGTAGTCCACCTGCGGGAAGAACTGGCCGCGGGTCTTGATCAGCTGGCCGCGGGCCTTGCGTACCCGGGCGATCGCCGATTGCAGATCGCGGTTATTGCGCAGACCTTCTTCCACCAGCGCATCCAGAACCGGATCCTCGAATCCTTCCCACCAGGCGTCGGTTGTGGTGACGCTACCGAGCGCGCTGCCATCTGCGGCTTGTGCATTCTCCGAGCGGAATTGCGTGGGCGCATTGACGTCCGGGCGTTGGTAATCAGGGCCGACGGCACAGCCAGCCAGCAGCCCTGCGCTGGCGAGCAGGCTGAGGAGGCCGCGATAAGCGCTCAGGCGCCTCATGAGCGATCGTCCTCGGTCGGTGCCGGCAGGTGATGCGGCCCGGGCGTGGCGGGGTTGTCGGCGACCAGCTTGCGCTTCTGCTCGCTGCGCTCTTCAAAGACCACAAAGAACAACGGCACAAAGATAATGGCGATCATGGTGGCGCCAATCATCCCGCCGATGATGCCGGTGCCGATGGAATGGCGACTGTTGGCCGAAGCGCCCACGGCAATGGCCAGTGGCACGCAACCCAGGATGAAGGCGAGCGAGGTCATCATGATCGGGCGGAAACGGACTTCGGCGGCGTGCAGCGCGGCGTCGACCACCGACATGCCTTTTTCAACGTTGGCGACTGCAAACTCGACGATCAGGATGGCGTTCTTGGCCGCCAGCGCAATCAGTGTCACGAGCCCGATCTGGAAGTACACGTCGTTTTCGAGCCCGCGTAGGAAGACCGACAGCAACGCCCCGCACAGCGCAAAGGGTACGGCAAACATCACGCTGAACGGCAGCGACCACTTCTCATACAGCGCCGCCAGAATCAGGAAGACCATGATCAGCGCAAAGGCAAAAACAAAGATGGCCGTGCTGCCGGATTTCAACTGTTCATAGGCTTCGCCGGACCAAGCGATCTTGTACCCTGAGGGGAGCACCTCATCGGCGATTTCCTGCATGGCGCGGATGGCCTGGCCCGAGCTGTAGCCGGCGGCATTGTTGCCGGTAATCTGCACCGCCGGATAGGCGTTAAAGCGGGTGACGATATCGGGGCTGGCCTGGTATTCGTAACTGATCAGCGCGCGCAAGGGCACCATGGCGCCGGTGCGCGAGCGCACATACATGGTGTCAAAAGCCGACGGGTCCTGACGGTAATTGGCGTCAGCCTGCAGGATCACCTGCCACAGGCGGTTCTGGTAGGCGAACTGGTTCACGTACTGGGAGCCCACCATGGTCTGCAATGTGTCGTACACATCGTTGACGGCCACATCGAGTAATTCGGCCTTGCCGCGATCGACGTTGACGAACATCTCGCGGGCGCGGGTGCTGAAGGTGGTGTTGACGGCAGTGAGCTCCGGGCGCTGCTTGGCGGCGGCCAGAAAACGCAGGGTCTGTTCTTCGAGCTCTTCCATCGAGCCGTTGCCGGTCTGCTCCAGCCACATCTGGAAGCCGCCGGTGTTGCCCAGGCCGGGGATCGAAGGCGGGTTCACCGGAATGATGATGCCGTCCTGTTGCGTCGAGAAATATTTGCGCCCGTCTTCGATCAGGGTGAATGCGGAGGATGCCTTGTCGGTCCGCTCGCCAAAGGGCTTGAGACCAATGAAGAGCGTGCTGGCGCTTGGCAGCACCTGCGAATCAATGATGCTGTAACCGGCGTAGCTGGTCGACGACCCGACACCAGGTTGTTCCTGGAACCAGTTGGCGCCGATGGCCGAGAAATCGGACGTACGTTGCAGGCTCGCCGCCTTGGGCATCACCACCGCACCGAATAGATAGCCCTGATCTTCCTCCGGTACGAACGAGCCCGGGACGATGCGGAACAACAGCAGGAGCGCCACAATGACGCCGCCAAAGATCATGAAGGATGGCCGGCGGTGCTCAATCGCCCATTTGACCGAAGTCATGTAATGCCGGCGCAGTTGGTCGAACAGATGTTCGAAGCCGACAAAGAGGCGCGGCTTGGCAACGGTTTCGTCGTCCTCTGATTTGCCGCGGATCAGGATCGCCGCGAGCGCGGGCGAGAGCGTCAGCGCGACGATGGCGGACAGCGTGACCGACACCGAAAGCGTTAAGGCGAACTGACGATAGAGTTGCCCGGTAATGCCTGAGAGAAAGGCCACGGGGACGAACACAGCGGCCATCACCAGCGTCGTCGCGACGATCGGCCCGGTGACTTCGGCCATGGCAACGGCCGCGGCTTCCCGGGGTTGCATAGCCGGGTTTTCTTCCATGATTCGCTCAACGTTCTCGATCACGACGATGGCGTCATCGACCACCAGCCCAATCGCCAGCACGAGGCCGAACATGGTGAGCATGTTGATCGAGAATCCGAACAGGCTCATCCCGATGAACGTGCCAATGATCGATACCGGCACGGCCACCAGCGGAATCAGGGTGGCCTTCGGTTTCTGCAGGAACATGAAGACGACCAGCACCACCAGAATCATCGCCTCGAAGAAGGTGTGAATCACTTCTTCAATCGACGAGTTGATGAACTCGGTAGCATCCAGTGCAATCTCGTAAGTCACGCCCGGTGGGAAGCTGGGTTTCAGTTCCTCCAGTTTGGCCTTGACGGCCTCGGCGACGTTCAGGGCGTTATAGCCGGGCTGGAAGTAGATCAGCAGCAACGCGGCCGTGCTCTGGTTGGTCTTGACGTCGAAGTTGTAGGTCTGCGATCCGATCTCGGCACGACCGACATCGCGCAAGCGGACAATGGCGCCTTCCGACCCAGGCGTCACCGAGGGTTTGCCCGCTTTGACGATGATGTTCTCGAACTCTGCCGGGGTTTGCAGCATGCCATTGGTGGTGACCGAGAAGTTCTGGATCACCTGGCCATTGGAGGGCAATTGGCCGAACTGGCCCACGGCGTACTGCTGGTTCTGGGCCCGAACGGCATTGGCAATATCGCTGGTGGTCAACTTGTAGAGTGTCAGCTTGGTCGGGTCGAGCCAGATACGCATTGCGTAGTTCGGGTTGCCACCCACGGACGCCATGCTGGCGCCGGGAATACGCTGCACCTCGTTGAGCACGATGATGTTGGCAAAGGTGCTCAGTTCGGTCAGGTCATATTTATTACCCGGATCCTTGATGGCCACCACCATCATGATCGACTGGCTCTTCTGCTGGATATTAACGCCCTGGTTGCGGACCGACTGGGGCAGCTGCGGCAGGGCCGTATTGACCCGGTTGAGCACATCGGTCTGGGCCAACGCCGGATTCTTGTTGATATCGAAGAAGATGCTCAGCGTCATGTTGCCGGCCGTATTGGTCGAATACATGTAGAGCATGCCGTCGGCACCGTTAACCTGCAGTTCGATGGGCGAGGCGACATTCTGCGAGACCGTCTCGGCGTTGGCGCCCGGGTAGGTAGTCGACACCTGGATCTGAGGCGGCGTGATGTTCGGGTACTGGGCAATCGGCAACGAGGTCATCGCCACCAGGCCAGCGATGGTGATGACAATCGAGATGACCGCCGAGAAAATCGGTCGATCGATAAAGAACTTCGAGAACATGCCGGTGTCTGCCCTGCGGGATTACTGGGCGGCGCGCGAAGCGGGTGCCTGGAGGCTATCCGGCACAGCCGCAGGGGCGACCGGCACACCGGCAGACAGCGGCACCTCTTTCGGCGGCAACAGGCGGCTGCTGGTCGGGGGCGCTACCGGCATAGGCTGCTGCTTCGGATCCTGGGCGCGGTTGGCATCATGCCGCACGGCAGCGCCCGGGCCGTAGGGGTTGGGCGTCTGGCCTTCAGCCGGGGGTGTGGGTAAGCGCACCGGTTGAGGGGCGGGTGCTTTGACCTGTGTCGGTTTGACCAGCTGGTTAGGCGACATGCGCAGGACATTGCTGACGACCACCTGTTCACCCGGTTTGAGGCCATCATTGATGACCCAGTTCGGACCGTTCCAGTAGCCCGGCACGACAGTGCGCGAATGCACCCGGTTGTCCGCGTCGATGACCCAGACATAAGCGCCCTGGCTGCTTTGCTGAACCGCCGCTTGCGGCACCAGATACACATTCTGCTGGGCAAGTCCGATGACAGTTGCCGTGACAAACTGTCCCTGCTGCAACACGCTGTTCGGATTGGGGAACACGGCGCGCATCAGGCGGGTGCCGGTGTCGACGTTATAGAGCACATCGGCGAAACCGATCTTGCCGGTATAGGGATACAGGCTACCATCCGACATCGTGACGGTGACCTCCAGATCGGTGAGGCTGGCGGCATTGATCTGCTTCTGTTCCAGCAAGCGGCTGACGTTGAGCATCTGGTCTTCGGAGACCGAGAAGTACACCCACATCGGATCCATCTGGTTGACGACGGTCAGTTCCGAGTTCGGGCTGCCGACCTGCAGGTAAGTGCCCAGTGCCTGTTTGCGGACCGAGGCCAGACCGGCAATGGGGGAGCGGATGGTGCAGTATTCCAGATTGAGCTGGGCCGTTTCGACATTGGCCCGGGCCTGATCCACACCCGCCTGGGCGCGCAGGAAATTACCCGTCGCCGTATCCAGATCCTGTTGTGACAGCGCCTTGGCGGCGGCCAGCGGTTTGATCCGGTTCAGAGTCAGGGTGGCGGTGCGCAACGAGGCTTCCTGTGCCACCAGGGCAGCTTTGGCGGCATCAAGCTGCACGATGAAGGGGCGCTTGTCCATTTCGAACAGCACATCGCCGGCATTGACCCAGGAGCCTTCCTGATAGATCTGTTTGTCGAGAAAGCCGGACACGCGCGTATAGATAGCAACAGACTGCGGGCTCCGGGTCTGGCCCACCAGTTGCGACTCCAGCGGCACAGTCATCGGCTGCACCTCGATGGCATCGACGCTCTGGGCGAAGTGCGCCTTCATGTAGGGGGCGATGATGTCGGTTTTGATCACATGGAGCGCAACCAGAACCCCGAAGACAATCGCCGCGGGTTTGTGCCAGCGGGGGTTTTTCAGAGCGGTCAGCACATCGTCTTTGGTCAGGTGCTTTAGCGACGACCCATCAAAATGACGAATCTGATCCATGAGGTGGTTCAGGCGTGCAGATAGCGCGGCAGGGATCAATTTGGCCATGACGAAGTACGTGGATTATCCGGGCGCAGCTGCAAGGACAACTGGCAAGAACGGCGACAAGGGGAAGGGTGAAACCTTACCATAACCAAAGCGGCTTTCGCTTTGGATTCAGGCAGATGCCGGCGAAGAGTGTCATAATGCGGCAACGCAACAAAACACCTACAACGCGGGATGGATCATTTTGGCCAACGGCTCTACCTGACCGGTATCGGTTCTGATGTGACCGAGGCGGATCTGCGTGAATTCATCACCAAGTACGGGCATCATCAGCCGGCTTTGGTCGAACGGGTTGATCTCCATACGGCGCTGCCGGCCTATGTGGTGAGTTTTCCCCCGCTCGAAGATGGGGTCGTTCAGGAAATCGCGCGGCGGATTGATGGGATTTACTGGCATCATCACGCGCTCGATGTGCACGTGATCTGACCGCGCTGCTTTAAAATACGCCCATTGCAAAATATTCCGGAACATCAAGGAACACCATGAGTCTCAAATGCGGCATCGTCGGCCTGCCTAATGTCGGCAAATCCACCCTGTTCAACGCGCTGACCAAGGCCGGGATTGCTGCCGAAAATTATCCCTTCTGCACCATTGAACCGAACGTCGGTATCGTGGAAGTGCCGGACCCGCGACTCGATGCACTCTCCGAGATCGTCAAGCCACAGCGGGTGCAGCCGGCGATTGTGGAATTTGTTGATATCGCCGGACTGGTGGCGGGGGCCTCCAAGGGAGAGGGCCTTGGCAACCAGTTTCTGGCCAATATCCGCGAGACCGATGCCATCGTGAATGTGGTGCGCTGTTTCGACGACGAGAATGTGGTGCATGTATCGGGCCGGGTGGACCCGATCGCCGACATCGAAACCATCGTCACCGAATTGGCGCTGGCCGACCTGGCGGTGGTGGAGCGGACGATTGCCCGCGATAGTAAAAAGGCGCGTTCAGGCGACAAGGATGCCGCGAAGCTGGTGGCGATTCTCGAGAAGCTGCTGCCGCACCTAAATGAAGGCAAGCCTGCGCGGACGATGGGCCTGGGCGATGAAGACAAGGCGCTGCTCAAGCCGCTCTGTCTGCTCACCATTAAGCCGGCGATGTACGTGGGTAATGTGCTGGAAGACGGTTTCGAGAACAACCCCTTCCTGGATCGCCTGCGTGAGTTTGCCGCGAAGGAACACGCACCGGTGGTCGCGGTCTGCGCCAAGATGGAAGCCGAGCTCGCCGATCTGGAAGATGCCGACAAGGCCGAGTTTCTGGCCGACCTGGGGCTGGAAGAGCCGGGCCTGAATCGCGTGATTCGTGCCGGTTACGATCTGCTGGGCCTGCAAACCTACTTTACCGCCGGCGTGAAGGAAGTGCGCGCCTGGACGATTCATAAGGGCGACACCGCACCACAGGCTGCCGGCGTCATCCATACCGACTTCGAGCGCGGGTTCATTCGTGCCCAGACGATCGCCTTTGCCGATTTCATTGCCTACAAGGGCGAGCAGGGCGCCAAGGAAGCCGGCAAGATGCGGGCCGAAGGTAAAGAGTACATCGTGCAGGATGGCGATGTGCTGAACTTCCTCTTCAACGTCTAAACATCACGTAGCCATCATGAAACGTTTTCTGACGCTCCTGCTTTGCGCGCTGACGCTGTCGATGCCGGTGGCACCGGCCTATGCATTATTTGATAGCAAAACGCCGGCGCAACAACGTGCCGAGATCCTCAAGCAGAACGAGCAGATCATGAACCGCCTGTATACGCTGGAGCCGCATGCGCGCGATCTAGTCGCCAAGTCGGCGGGCTATGCCACGTTCAGCAACTTCGGCATGAAGATTCTGCTGGCTGGCGGCGGCTCGGGTTCCGGGGTGGTGATGAAACCCGGGAATGCCAAACCCGTCTTCATGAAAATGCTGGAAGTTCAGGCCGGCTTGGGTGTTGGCATCAAGTCCTTTACCGTGATCTTTGTGTTTGAAACCGAGAAAGCGCTCAACGGTTTCGTGAACTCCGGCTGGACCTTCGGCGGGCAGGCTACGGCAGCGGCCAAGTACGAAACGAAGGGTGGCGCTTACGAGGGTGCGACCAATGTGTCGGAAGGTGTCTGGATGTACCAGCTGACCGACAATGGTCTGGCGGCCGAGATTACGGCTAAGGGCACCAAGTACTACCGCGATGACGACCTGAACAAGGCATCCGGCAAATAAAAAATGGCTGCCTGTTTCATCAGGCAGCCATGCTGGTGAGGCCCGGCAATATTTAGTTCTTGATGGCCTCGACGGCGACCGTCAGCTCAGTCTCGTCACTCACGCCCGGGGCGTACTTGCCCAGACCAAATTCGCTACGCTTGATCTGCGTGACCGCGTTGGCGCCGCAGGCGTCTTTCTGACGCATCGGGTGCACGCCACAGTAGAAGTGCGTGATCTTCAGAGTCACCGGTTTGCTGATGTCACGCACGGTCAGGGTGCCCATCACTTCGCTCGGCTTGTCGCCCTTGAACTTGAAGCCGGTCGATTTGAAGGTGATGGTCGGGTACACATCGGCATCAAACCAGTTGCTGCTGATCAGATGGCTGTCAAAGACGGCGCTACCCGTGTCGACCGAGGCTACCTTGATGGTGATATCGGCGTTGCCGGTCTTGGCCTTCTGGTCCAGCGTGATGGTGCCGGTCGTGTCATTGAAGCGGCTGCGCTGCTTCGAGAAACCCAGATGGGTGTATTCGAAGCTGGCAAAGGTGTGGGTCGTGTCGATGTTGTAAGTCACGGGCTCGGCCAGAGCGGCAGTGCCTAGGGTGGCGACAACAGCGCCGAGGATCAGGTTCTTTTTCATGAGGATGCTCCTAGTGGGACAGTTGGGGGTTATTGCGGGTTGATGTACAGCTTGAGTTGAATCGTCACATCGTTGGCCACGGTATTGGTCGCGGCCCAGGGGCCCTGGCCGAGGCCGAAATCTAGTCGCTTGATCATCAGGGTGCCATCCAGCCGGCCCTGACCATTCGGTTCGCGGGTGAGTGTCACGGGAAAGCGCACCGGTTTTGTCTGGTTGCGGATCGTCAGATCGCCGCTGAGTTCAAAGCGGTCGTTGCCCAGTGCCTTGACCTGGGTCGCGTTAAAACTTGCCTTGGGGTATTGCTTAACGTTGAACCAGTTCGGGCCCAGTGCTTCATCGACGGCTTCGTCAAAGCCGATGTCGAAACTCTGCAGATCGATCTCGGCTTTGGCCTGGGCCTGTGCCGGCTTCTCAGGGTCGAAGCGGATCTGCGCCGTAAATTTCTTGAAGCTGCCTTCAGTCTTGGTGCCCATCAGCACCGGCACAAACTTGATGGTTGAGCGGGCCGTATCCACCCGGTCGTACTGGACGGCATTGGCAGACAGAGGCAGGAGCAGGCTTGTCGTCAGCAGCGCAACCAAAAAGCCGGTTCGGTTCATGGGGCGTCTCCCGACGGGCGTTTGCGTTCCGGGCGCATACGCTCGAGTAGATTATCCTTGTCGATCAGCTGGTGCTTCAGGGCGGCACCGATGTGGGCGACCACCAGCACCATCAACAGATTGGCAAGGGTGCCGTGGACTGATTTCAGTGTGGCCGCCAGCGCTTTATCGCGTTCGATCAGATTCGGTAGATCAAACAGACCAAAGAAGGTGGTGTTGAACCCCTTGGCCGAACTCATCAGCCAGCCGCTCACCGGGATGGCGATCATCAGCACGTAGAGGGCGATATGCACACCGTGCGCCAGCGTGTTCTGCCAGGCCGGGCTATTGGCCGGCAGGGGCGGCGGTGTGTGCGTCAGGCGCACGGCCACGCGGATGAACCAGAGCAGGGCCACGCAGACGCCGAGCCACTTGTGCCAGGTCACGACCTGAATGCGATCCGGACCGATCGGAATATCGCTGATGCTGATGCCGACAAAGTAGAGCGCGATGATGAGCCAGGCCATCAGCCAGTGCAGGGCGATGGCGGGTCGGGCGTAGCGAAGGGGTGAGGTCATAACGGGTTGGTCGCGTGGGGTAGTGATGGCATAGTGCGCCATTATGAGGTGTGTATCGTTCGAACTGTATGAAACCACTATTCGAAATTTATGAACAGCGCGGCTGATCTGCATGGCGTGACCCAAGGCCCGGGCGTACTGCAGCGCATTGGGCGCTTTGCCCCCTCGCCGACGGGGCCGCTGCATGCCGGGTCGCTGGTGGCAGCAGTGGGCAGTTACCTCGATGCGCGGGCGGCGGGTGGCCGCTGGTTGCTGCGCATCGAAGACGTTGATCGACCGCGCACGGTTCCCGGCATGGTCGAGGCACAAATCGCCGCGCTTGAGCGCTATGGCTTCGAATGGGATAGAACGGTCGTATTCCAGTCGCAACGATCAGAGTTTTACCGGTCAGCGCTGGACCGACTGGTGGCCACTGGGATGGCGTATCCCTGCGTCTGTACCCGCAGCCAGATTGCTGCTGCGCCGGGCGCGCGCCAGGGTGTGGATGGCTGGATCTACCCGGGCCGCTGTGCCGGTTGGCAGCCTGGTGATCCGGTGCCCGAAGGGGCTGCGTGGCGGTTCCGCGTGCCTGCGGGTGAAACGGGATTCGAAGACCGGATTCGTGGCCCGGGCCAGCAGAACCTCCGGGATGCCGTGGGCGATTTTCCGTTGCTGCGGGCGGATGGGTGCTTTACCTATCAGTTGGCCGTCGTGGTAGATGATCTGGCGCAGGGCGTGACGGATGTCGTGCGCGGTGCCGATCTCATCGATTCCACGCCCCGGCAGGTAGCGTTGATTCGGGCCCTTGGCGGTGCTGTGCCCACTTACGCCCATCTACCCGTTGTGACGAATGCGGCTGGAGAAAAACTCTCCAAGCAGACGCAGGCCGCGCCCTTGCCAGTGGATAGCGAAGCTGCGCGCGTCCAGCAGCTCTGGCAGGCACTGGTTTTTCTCGGCCAGAATCCGCCGGACAGCCTGATGCAGGGATCCCAGAAGTCGCTATGGGATTGGGCGCTGGCGCATTGGCAGCTAACGGCGGTCCCCCGGGGGCATGCGCCACAGGTCTAGTAGTTGTTGCCGAACCCGGTCAGGCTAAGGATGCGAAAGAGCAGCCGCGCGCTGAGCCCCCGGAACCAGCGGTAAAGCCCGGGTTGCGCTGCCCACCCGCTTGCCGTGATCTCGTGACTGTGCTCCCGGATGGCGATATCGATTCTGGTCTGCAGGTCACGGGCAAAGCGGTCATCACGAATGACGATGTTGGCTTCGCGGGCTACCAGGAGCGAGAACGGGTCCAGGTTAGCCGAGCCGACTGTCGCCCAGTGACCATCAATCACGGCGGCTTTGGCATGCAGAAAGCCCGGCCGGTATTCGTAGATCCGGATCGCCTGGCCTAGAAGCTTGTGATACAGCGCCTGTGAGGCGTAGTGCTGCAGTCGGTACTCCACGCGACCCTGCAGTAGGAGTGTGATGTGCACCCCGCGCTGAGCGGCATCGAGCAACGCATGCAGAATTCGCTGGCTGGGAATGAAATAGGCCATGGCCAGCGTGATGGATTCACGGGCATGGCCTATGGCCCGCAGATAGGCCTGCTCGATGCTCCGCCGGTGCATCAGGTTGTCACGCAGCGCGAGCGCGGCATCCAGTGTGCCGGCTGGCTGTGTATGCAGTGGGGTGCTACCGGTATCTTGGCGGGGCTGCGAAAGGGTGGCTAGGGGCGGTCGGTTCAGTGTGCGCCATTGCCGATCCATGGCGTGGCCGATGGGTTCGATGAGCGGACCTGTGATACGAACCGCAAAATCCAGACGGACATCAGCGCTATTGCCGGTCGCGTCATCGATGATGTTAATGCCGCCGGCGAAGGCCATCCGGCCATCGATCAGCGCCAGCTTGCGATGCATGCGACACAGACGAGATCGTTGCAGCGAAAGCAGATGACGCAGCAGATGGTGCTCTGGCCGGAAGATGCGGACCTGTACGCCGGCGCTTTCCAGTACCGGTCGGTGCCGACGTTCGATATTGCGTGCACCAAAGCCATCAACGACCAGACGGACATCCACGCCACGTTGAGCGGCGGCACAGAGTGCTGCCGTCACGGCATCGCCGATGGCGTCATCGGCATAGAGGTAGGTTTCCAGCCGGATGCTGTCGCGTGCACTAGAGATGGCCTCCAGTAGCGCAGCGAAGTACTCGGCACCATTGCACAGCAGGTCGATCCGGTTACCTTCCAGATAATGCAACCGCGGGTGGAGCGCCTCAAGGATCCGGCTGCGCAACGTCATGAATGGCTACCCGGTCAGTTCCAGCTCGCAGCGTAAAGCAGCATGGTCAGAGATCTTCGACCAGCCGGCGCCGTGGTGTACGTCGGCGCGCGTCGCCCGGAGCCCGCGCACGTAGATCCGGTCTAGTCGCAACATCGGCATCGCCACCGGAAAACTCCGGGCTGGCCGACCCGAGAGCTGATGAAAGACTTCAGTGAGCGCGAGGCGATCCGCCAGATGCGCGCTGGCATGGTTGCGCCAGTCGTTGAAATCGCCGGCGATGATCAGCGGCTGATTGTGCGGTACCAGGCGATCAATTTCTTCGGCCAGCGCCGCCATCTGCCACTTGCGGGAGCGGGCAAACAACGACAGGTGGGCGCACACACAGTGAATGGTTTGCCCCTGCCAGATGATCCGGGTGTGCAGCAGGCCGCGGCGTTCGAAGCGCAGGTGGGTGACATCCTGATTGTGGCTACGCTCGATGGGATAGCGTGAGAGGATGGCATTGCCATGGTGCCCGTGGTCGTACAGCACGTTCTGTCCGTAGGTCGCTGACCACACAGAATCGGCCAGAAATTCGTGCTGGGGTTGCTCGGGCCAGTCCTCATGCTTCTGCGCATGCTGTTCGTGCAAGCCTTGGACTTCCTGCAGAAACACCAGATCCGGGTTCAGCGTCCGCAGCCGGTCGCGCAGTTCGTGCACCGTCAGGCGCCGGTTGAACTGCGAGAAGCCCTTATGGATGTTGTAGGTGACCAGCGATAGGGTGTCAGGCGTGTCAGCCATGGGGTTCCCGTTTGCCGCGCCGGCTGATCAGGAGATCGCCAGCATCCGGTCCATGGCCAGCTTGGCCGAGGCAGTCTGGCCTTCAGGCACACGGATGGCATTGACCACGTGGCCGTCCACCAGGTTTTCCAGTGTCCAGGCCAGATGTTGCGGGTCGATGCGTTGCATGGTCGAACACATGCACACGGTGGGGGCCATGAACTGCACGACTTTGCCTTCGGGCGCCACTTCGCGCGCCAGGCGCTCGACCAGATTCAGCTCGGTCCCGACCAGCCAGCGCGTCCCCGCCGGGGCTTCCTTGATGATCTTGACGATGTATTCGGTCGAGCCGATGTAGTCTGATGCGGCGCAGACTTCGAATGAGCACTCCGGATGCGAGATCACCTTGCCGTCCGGATGCTTGGCGCGGAATGCCTCAATGTGTGACGGTTGGAACATCTGGTGCACGGAGCAGTGCCCCTTCCAGAGCAGAATGCGCGCGTTGCGGATCTGTTCCGGGGTCAGGCCGCCGCGCGGCTGATCCGGATCCCAGACCACCATCTCGTCGAGTGGCACACCCATCGTATGACCCGTCCAGCGCCCCAGATGCTGATCCGGAAAGAAGAGTACTTTGGGGCGTTGCTCGAAAGCCCACTTCAGAATCACCGGCGCATTCGACGAGGTGCAGACAATGCCGCCGCGGTCACCGCAGAAGGCCTTGAGGTCGGCCGCCGAATTGATGTAGGTAATTGGTGTGATCAGGTTGGCCGGGTCTTCGCCCAGTGCGTTGCCCAGCTCGCGCCAGCAGCGCTCGACCTTGGTCAGGTTGGCCATGTCGGCCATTGAACAGCCTGCGGCCAGATCCGGCAGGATCGCCGTCTGGTTCGGCTTGGTCATCATGTCGGCCACTTCGGCCATGAAGTGCACACCGCAGAACACGATGTACTCGGCATCGGTCTGGCTGGCCAGTCGAGAAAGCTTGAGTGAATCGCCGGTCAGATCGGCGTGCTGATACACATCGGCGCGCTGGTAATGGTGACAGAGCAATACGGCTTTGCTGCCCAGCTGCTTGCGGGCGGCATTGATACGCTCCTGGCACTCGGCGTCGGAGCGTTCTCGGTAATCGTCAAAATCTCGCATGGTGTGTCGGTCTATCTGGATCAGCCTTGGTACCAGGGCAGGCCATGAAAGCGCCAGCCACCCAGCGTGCCCCGATGGTTGCTGGCATCCTTGTCGCCCTCGAAGCCTTCGAGGATGTTGTAGGCACTGGTGTAGCCGGCGTCGATGGCGGCACTGGCCGCGCTGCGCGAACGGACGCCGCTGCGGCACAGGAACAGCACGATCGCCTTGCGATCCACCGCACGTTCCAGCGCGGCAATGAAATTCGGGTTGCGTGTCATGTCCGGATACTGCACCCAGTCGATCTCGATGGCGCCCGGCACACGTCCTACCCAGTCCCATTCGGCCTGGGTGCGCACATCAACAATCACGGTGCCCGGGGCGTGTTGCAGGAGTTCAAAAGCCTCGGCCGGGGTGACTTCGCCGCTGAAATTGAAGCCCTGCTGCTCGGCGCGCTCGCGGGCGCGGTTCAGAATGTCGTTCACGCTGCTCATGATGAATTTTTGATGAAACCGTCAGGTTGGTAAGGCGGCGGCGCGGGGGCGCCGGCGATTGGCGATAGAATGGCCGGATGGGCCACAGACAGTGGCGAGTATACGCGGCAGAAGCGTGCGGCCCAAGCGGTCAGCGGAATGTCGTAAAGCAGTTGTTATCTAGAGGGAGAAGGGATGTCGCTCGGAGGTCATCATGCTGGTCATTCGCATGCCGGGCATGCCCATGGTCAGACGGCGCTGATTGATGCGCTGACCGGTACCCATGCCAGTGCCGAATCCAACCGCCTGGTGCGTCGTTCGGTCAATGTCAGCATGGGGGTCAACGTCGCACTTTCGGCGGCGCAGATCGTGGTCGGCTGGCTTGCCAACTCGCATAGTCTGCTGGTCGACGGGTTCCATTCGTTTTCCGATCTGCTGTCGGATTTTCTGGTGCTGTTTGTTGCCCGCCACAGCGGCCGTGCTGCTGATGACAGCCACCCCTATGGTCACGCCCGCCTGGAAACCCTGGCGACCCTGATTCTGGGCCTGATGCTGTTGGGCATTGGCGGTGGCTTTCTCTACAGCGCCGGCGAAAAAGCGCTGAATCTCGATCAGTCGCCCCCGGTGGGTATGGCGGCGTTGTATGTGGCGCTAGGCGCACTGGCGGCCAAGGAGTGGCTGTTCCGTTACATGCTGCGGGTCGCCAAGAAGGCCAACTCCGCCATGCTGATCGCCAATGCCTGGCACTCCCGGTCGGACGCGGCATCGTCGCTGGTGGTGGCCATCGGGATCGGCGGCTCGCTGGTTGGTTTTGTTTATGCGGATCTGCTGGCTGCCGCCATGGTCGGTGCACTGATCATCAAGATGGGCTGGCAGTTCTCCTACAGCGCACTGGAAGAGCTCATCGACAAGGGCGCCAATGCCGAAGAGATCCGGGCCATCCGCCGGGTGATCGCCGAAACACCGGGCGTGCTTGACCTGCATGACCTGCGGACACGCCGGATGGCCGACCGGATTCTGGTCGATGCGCATGTGCATGTGGCGCCGCGCATCAGCGTGTCGGAAGGACACCGGATTGCCGAGCACGCGCGGGCCAACGTGCGGCGGGAATGCCCACAGGTGCTGGATGTGCTGGTGCATATTGATCCCGAAGACGACCAGCTGGCCCATGCGGCCCTGGGCGATATTGATCTGTCGCGCGAACGGCTGGAAGCCTGGCTGGCGACCGAGTCGGCGCGGGTCTGGGGTCATAGTGCCTTGGCGCCCGAGCAGGTGCAGTTGCATTATCTGAACGGGCAGGTGGAGGTTGAGGTGATGTTGCCGCCGGCGCCGAATGACTTGCCCGAGCCGCAGGCCATCGAAGACGGTGTTCGCGACCTGCAGAAAGCCGCGATTGCGGCGGGCTTGCCCCTACAGCGCTGGACGGTCTATCGCCGGCTGAGCGGGGAAGGGTCGGGCGGCGCACCACATTAATGCGCCCCAAGATGGTGCGCCTGTGACGGTAATGCACTAAACTAGTGCAAAATGACGCATCGGATAAAAGGTCGCAGCGAAATCCCCGTGCCGGTGTGCTTTTGGGGTGGGGGTTGTCGTATCATTGTTGGCATGGATCCTGCTTTGTAGCAGGGTAGGAATTTGTTGTTTTTAAATCTGTCTAGGCCGCCCCGGCGGTCGTTATTAGGAGAGCGCAGTTATGACCACCGTGCAAGACGTCCTGAAGCTGGTCAAGGACAACGACGTCAAGTTCGTCGACTTCCGTTTTACCGATACCCGTGGCAAGGAGCAGCACGTTGGCGTGCCGGTCAGCCAGTTTAGCGAAGAGAAGTTCGAAGAAGGCCAGGCCTTCGACGGCTCGTCGATCGCCGGTTGGAAAGGCATTCAGGCCTCCGACATGCTGCTGATTCCGGATCCGGCCTCGGCCTATATTGATCCGTTCTATGACGAAACCACCCTGGTCCTGACCTGTGACGTGGTCGAGCCGACCGACGGCAAGGGCTATGACCGCGACCCGCGTTCGATCGCCAAGCGCGCCGAAGCCTACCTGAAGAGCTCGGGCATTGGCGACACCGCCTTCTTCGGTCCGGAACCGGAATTCTTCATTTTTGATTCGGTCGAGTGGAAGACCGACATGTCGGGCACTTTCGTGAAGATTTTCTCGGAAGAAGCAGCCTGGTCGTCGGACGCCAAGATCGAAGGCGGCAACACCGGTCACCGTCCGGGCGTTAAGGGCGGTTACTTCCCGGTTGCCCCGGTGGATAGCTTCAATGACATCCGTACCGCGATGTGTAACGCGCTGGAAGCCTGTGGCGTTGAAGTCGAAGTGCACCACCACGAAGTGGCCACCGCCGGTCAGAACGAAATCGGTACCAAGTTCGACACGCTGGTCCGCCGCGCCGATAAGACCCAAGTCCTGAAGTACTGCGTGCTGAACGTGGCACACCAGTACGGCAAGACCGCGACCTTCATGCCGAAGCCGATCGTTGGCGACAACGGTTCGGGTATGCACGTGCACCAGTCGATCTGGAAGGACGGCAAGAACCTGTTTGCCGGTGACCAGTACGCTGGCCTGTCGGAAACCGCCCTGTACTACATCGGTGGCATCATCAAGCACGCCAAGGCACTGAACGCCATCACCAACCCGGGTACCAACTCGTACAAGCGTCTGGTGCCGCATTACGAAGCCCCGGTGAAGCTGGCCTACTCGGCCAAGAACCGTTCGGCCTCGATCCGTATCCCGTTTGTGGCTTCGACCAAGGCGCGCCGTATCGAAACCCGTTTCCCGGATCCGATCGCTAACCCGTACCTGGCGTTTGCAGCCCTGCTGATGGCCGGCCTGGACGGCATCCAGAACAAGATTCTGCCGGGCGATCCGGCTGACAAGAATCTGTACGATCTGCCGCCGGAAGAAGATGCCAAGATCCCGACCGTGTGTGCCAGCCTCGACGAGGCCCTGGACGCACTGAAGGCCGATCACGAGTTCCTGACCCGTGGTGGTGTCTTCTCGAAGGACTGGATCGAGTCGTACATCAGCTTGAAGATGGAAGAAGTCAACAAGGTGCGTATGACCACGCACCCGGTTGAGTTCGAAATGTACTACTCGTGCTAATCGTCTTTAGCCACGACACATTGCAGAGCCACTAACGGCGAACGCAACGAAAGAGGGACGGTTCACCGTCCCTCTTTTGCTTTCAGCGACCCAACCCATGAACGCTAAGGCGATTCCCATCCCGACCCCCACCCGTTACGCCGGCCTTGAGCTGCTGTCGTCGGCCGCGGTGGTGCTCGATCGCTCGCAGCACATCGTGTATCTGAATCCGGCAGCGGAGAATCTGCTGCGGATCAGTCAGCGCGCAGCGCTGGGCCGCGACCTGTTCCAGGTGCTGGGGGTAACGCCAGAGCTGGTCAGTGCAATCATGAAGTCGTTGAGCAACAAATGGGGCTACAGCGGCCAGAACATCCAGATCGAACGTGGCGACGAGGTCTTTCACGTCGATTGCACCGTCACCCCGCTGGACGAAGCCGAAGGGGGGCTGCTCATCGAGCTGCGCCCAGTGGACCAGCAGCTGCGGGCGCGACGTGAAGAGCGCTTGATCGAACAGCAGTTACGTCACCGTGAACTTATGCGGAATCTGGCGCACGAAATCAAGAACCCGCTGGGCGGGATTCGTGGCGCGGCGCAATTGCTCGAGCACGAGCTACCCAATCCGGCGCTGCGTGAATACACCCAGGTCATCATCAAGGAAACGGACCGCCTGCAGGATCTGATGCAGCGCCTGTTGCAACCGCATCAGGGCATGCAACCGGCGCCCACCAATATCCATGAAATTCTCGAGCGGGTGCGCAGCCTCATCCTTGCAGAATTCCCAAAGACGCTCACCGTCCGGCGCGATTACGACACCAGTCTGCCCGAGATCACCGCGGATCGCGAGCAGCTGATCCAGGCCGTGCTCAACATCGCCCGTAACGCCGCCCAGGCCATGGCCGCCAGCCCGGAACACGGGGGGCAGATCACGCTGCGCACACGCGCCGTGCGGCAGGTGACGCTGCTCAAGCACCGCTGGAAGCTCGCCATCGAATTACAGGTCATCGATAACGGGCCGGGCATTCCGCGCAGCATTCTGGATCGCATGTTCTATCCGCTGGTGTCTGGCCGTGAAGGCGGCACCGGTCTGGGGCTCACCATTGCCCAGAGCTTTGTGCAGCAGCATCAGGGCACCATCGAGTGCGAAAGCCGGCCGGGTCAGACCCAGTTCATTATCCGTTTACCGGTGGCCTGACGGGTCCCTATGAAAAACCGGCACGGTATTTGCTCTACATGGGATGGTAATAACAACCGGTGTGCCGCGTGGCCGACTGGTGAATTCTGGAGACACCAACCATGAAGTCCGTCTGGATTGTAGATGACGACCAGTCCATCCGCTGGGTGCTGGAAAAAGCGCTCGGTCGTGCCGGCATTTCGCATCGCAGCTTTGATCATGCCAACGATGTCATCAATGCCCTCGAAGATGGCGATACGCCGCCGCAAGTACTGATTTCCGATATTCGTATGCCGGGCCCCTCGGGTCTCGATCTGCTGGCCCGCATCAAGACCCGGCTACCCGAACTGCCGGTGATTATCATGACCGCCTATTCCGATCTTGAGAGCGCGGTCGCTGCCTTCCAGGGTGGTGCCTTCGAGTATCTGGCTAAACCCTTTGATGTGGATCAGGCCATTGCCCTGATCCAGCGCGCGATGGCGCAGTCGGATAAACCCGCAGCGGCAGCCGGCGAAGAGCCCGGTGTGCCGGAGATTCAGGGGCATGCCCCGGCCATGCAGGAAGTTTTCCGCGCCATTGGCCGCTTATCAAACTCCAGCGCGACGGTACTGATTACCGGCGAATCCGGTTCGGGCAAGGAGCTCGTGGCACGTGCGCTACACCGGCACAGCCCGCGCGCCAAGAAACCGTTTATTGCCATCAATACGGCGGCGATTCCGCGCGACCTGCTCGAGTCAGAACTCTTTGGCCATGAGCGCGGTGCGTTTACCGGCGCGGCGACGCAACGTCGGGGCCGCTTCGAGGAGGCTGATGGCGGTACGCTGTTCCTCGACGAAATTGGCGATATGCCGGCCGAACTTCAGACCCGGTTGTTACGGGTGCTCTCCGACGGGAACTATTACCGGGTCGGTGGACATCAGTCGATCAAATCCAATGTCCGCGTCATTGCCGCCACCCACCAGAATCTGGAAGAGCGTGTGCGCCAGGGTCTGTTCCGCGAAGATCTGTTCCACCGGCTCAATGTGATTCGCCTGCGTCTGCCGCCCCTGAAAGAACGGCGCGAGGATATTCCCGATCTGGCCACCCATTTTCTGGCCAAGAGCGCGCGTGAACTCGGCGTCGAGACCAAACAGCTCACGCCCGCCGCGATGAGCTATCTGACGACCCTGTCTTTTCCGGGCAATGTGCGCCAGCTAGAGAATCTTTGTCACTGGCTAACCGTGATGGCGCCGGGGCAGGTGGTCGATCTCAATGATCTACCGCCCGAACTCCGGCAGGAAGCCGTGGCGGTCGCTGCAGTCACCGCTGCACCGCCCAGCACCACAGTCGTCGCGCCGGCATCGACACCCGCGGCAGTGATGCCAACGGCGCCTGCGCCGGCGGGTGCAGGCAGCTCGCCTGCCTCGTGGACCGAACACCTGGCCCGAACGGTGGATGTGTTACTGCTGACGGCAGACCCGGCCCGGCCCGGTGGTAGTGAGCTGCATGCGAACCTGATGCAGTCCTTTGAACGTACCCTCATCGAGCGGGCCCTGCGTCGTACCGGGGGGCGTCGGATCGAAGCGGCTCAGTTACTGGGGATCGGCCGTAATACAATTACGCGCAAGATCCAGGAACTAGGCCTCGACGAGGATGTCCCCGCAAAATCCCCTGCCACTGCAGATTAAACAATTCGAGTCCTGCGGCTCCACCAACCAAGAGTTGCTGGCGGCCGCAGAGGCGGGCGCATCCGGTGGCCTCGTCTATGTGACGACGCAGCAACAGGCCGGTCGCGGGCGCCGTGGCCGGCAATGGGTGGCATCGCCCGGCACGAGCCTCACCTTGTCGTTACTCTGGGTTTTTCCGCCCGACCTCGCGCGCCTGCAGGGGCTGTCGCTGCTGGTGGGTCTGGCCGTCGTCCGTGCGCTGGATACCTGGGCCGCTTCAAGCCGGCAAGCGGGTATGACGCCCGGGCTTAAATGGCCTAATGATCTGCTGGTTCGTCGTGCCGATGGCACAGATGCCAAGGCCGGCGGGATCCTCATTGAATCCGTCATGCGTCGATCGGCCGACGGTGAGAAGGAACTGGCGGTGGTGATCGGTATCGGGCTGAACTGCCTGACGGATGCAGCAATCCATGAACAGGTACCGGGCCAGTCTATCGCCACCTTGTCCGAAATCTTTACCGCGCCGCTGACCCCCGAGGCCTTCCTGCCGCATCTGCTACAAACCCTCGTGCCGATGCTCGGCAAGTTCGAGACCTCGGGCTTTAAACCGTTCGCCGATGCGTGGAATGCCCACAACCTCTGGCGGGGCCAACCTGTGGAAATTCGAGAAGACGATCGGGTCGTACTGCAGGGTCGTTGCGATGGGGTGGATGAATCCGGTGCGCTGAATATCATGACACCCGCCGGGCTGGAACAGATCGTCAGCGGCGATGTCAGTCTGCGCAGGGTATAGTCTCGCCACATGAATCTACTCCTCGACTTTGGCAACACCCGACTCAAATGGGGCCTGGCTAACCGTGCCGGGGCCGGCCAGCCATCGACGCTGATCAAGCGCGGGGCGGTGAGCTATGAGACAGCCGACCTGGCAGCCTGGATCGCCTCACTGCCGCACGCATCACTGATGCAGGCCCGTTACGCTAGCGTGGTTGCCCCCGAACGGGAGCAGTCTGTGCTGTCGCTACTGCCGCCAACGCTGGCGTCCGAGCGGATCTGTGTCGCGCCCGTGGCTGGCACACTGCAGAATGCCTATGCCAGTCAGGCAACGCTGGGGGTTGATCGCTGGCTGGCGGCCATGGGCGCCTGGGCTCAGGTGCAACAGGCCTGCTTGGTCGTGAGTGCCGGTACGGCAACCACCGTGGATCTCATCGAGAGCGCATCGAAGGGGCTGGGTGTCTATCGGGGCGGATTGATTCTTCCCGGCATCGAACTCATGCATCAGGCGCTGCATCAGGGTACGGCGCAGTTGCCGGGTAGCCCGGGGCGTTATCGTGTGGCGCCGGATGTGGCTGACAATACACAGGACGCCATCACCAGCGGTATTTTTGAAGCCACCTGTGGCGCCATCGAACGTATGGGCGCCCGTTTGCCCGCGGGTGCGCCCTGGCTGCTCACCGGTGGCAACGCCGCTGCACTGGCCGAAGCGCTGAATGGCCGGGCACAGCCGGTGGATGATCTGGTGCTGGCCGGCCTGGCACAGATCTGAGCGCGTTAGAGAAACGATGGATCCTTTACACAATAAAAAACTACCGCCGCGTGCCCCAAGCAATTTCAGATCGGTGGTGGTCGAGGAAGCGCTCGCGTTCTGGTCGTTCCTGAGCAGCCACTGGCTTTTCGTGCTGCCCAGTCTGTTGCTGATCGCAGTACTGATCACGTGGTGCGGCCATTGCCACCCAGCAGCCTGACCATTGCCACCGGCCAGCCCCTGTCAACGGCGGATGTGGTTGGCCAGCGTTATCGCGAATTCTTCAAGAAGCACGGCGTTGATCTGCAACTGATCGAATCCCGCGGCGCCGAAGAAAACCTCATCCTGTTGGCCGAGGGCAAAGTCGACGCGGTGTTTTCACAGGGCGGTCTGACGCTGCCCGAAGATGCAAAGCACTTCCGGTCACTAGGGTCGGTGGTCTATCAGCCGCTGTGGCTCTTCCACTTTCAGACTGACAACGTTGATCCGGACCTCAACCGCTTTCTGATGGGCAAGCAGGTCTCGGTCAACATCCCGGGCAGTAGCACGCGGGCCATGACGCAACCTCTGCTCGAGGCCCAAGGAATTGATATCACGGCGCCTAATTTTCTCAAGATGGGCACCCGTGATTCCGTGGCTGCATTAAAGGAACGGAAGATCGATGCCATGTTCCTGGTCGGGGCGATGGCCTCGAAGAATGTGCAGGAAATTTCGCAATACCCCGGCATCCAGATGTACAGCTTCAATCTGGCGACGGCCTACGCCAAACGCTTCCCGTATCTGGATCCAGTCACGCTATCGGCGGGCACCTTTAACCTGCATCCCATCGTGCCCAAAGCCGATGTGCACATGATTGCAACCACGCTGGATATCCTCACCTCCGAACGGATGCACCCGGCCTTGCACCTGCTGTTCATGGAAGCGACGGATGATTTCGAGCGCAAGCGTGTCTCCTATTTCGCGCCCGGTAAGTTCCCGGCCTATATGGATTCGCGCATTCCCGAGAGCGATGTCGCCCGGCGTTTTTTCAAGGAGGGTTCGCCCTTCCTCTGGGGCTATGTGCCGTTCTGGGTGGCCAGCCTTTTTGATGAACTCTGGTTCTACATTCTGGCGATTGGTGCCATCGTCATCCCGCTAATCGGTTTCTTGCCCAGCTATCGTAAGACGCATGCGGTTCTGAGTATTGAAGCCTGCTACGACGAGTTACGCCTGATCGAAAAGGAAATCTCCCGCGCCAAGGCAAGCCCTGAAGGGGTGCAGACTGGATTGCTGGCCCAGGTGGATCGGCTCAAGGATCGGGTGCGCCGGCTCTGGGTGCCCACGGGTAACCGGGGCGCCTATTACGATCTGCGTGCGGCGATCAATATCGTGCGGGAAGACCTGGTGGTCGAACTACAGCATCGGGGCTACCCCGGCGATTAACGCCAGAAGCCGCCCCAACTGCAGTTCAGTTACACGTCGATCATCGGCAGACTGGCAACGTGGTTGCGGAGTGTCTGCTTGGCCTGGCGCCAGTCGGGCACCATCGTTTCAACGACGGCCCAGAAACGCGGGCTGTGGTTCATTTCTTTCAGATGCGCCAACTCATGCGCCACCACATAATCGATCATGGGCATGGGCAAATGGATCAGCCGCCAGTTCAAGCGGATGTGACCACGATTGTTGCAACTGCCCCAGCGCGTCTTAGCTTGAGTGAGCCCCAGCGTTGGTATCGGCACGCCTAGTTGCGGGGCGTAAAGCGCGACGCGTTCTTCAAAACAGGCCATGGCGCGTTCACGCAACCAGAGAATCAGCGCCTTGTGATTGGCTGCTGTGTCCCGGGGGTCGTGGGTGGAGAGCAGCAGTTGGCCATCCACAAGGTCTAGCTGCGGTTTACGCAGGCTGTGGGTGCGCGTTGCAATGGCGATGGGTGACCCCAGGTAGGGCAGCGGTTCGTTGCCCAGAATGGTCCAGCCACGATGCAGACGGACGTCGCGCCATTCATCCAGCTTCTTGAGCACCCAGTCTTCGTGGGTATGGATCAGGGTCTCGACTTCACGCAGCGTGGTGCGCATCGGTCCGAGCACCCGCAAACCGCGGTGATCGATATTGAGGCTCAGACTGCGCCGGGGGCGACGCTTGATCGTGTACGGCACGATCCGGTCAGAAAGAGCAATGCTCCGCGCCTGTTCTGCAGGCGGCTCGCTACGGGGGGTATTACCGAACAGCAGGAAGTTCATCCATCGCATTTCGGATCCATGTCTCCACGCGTTGGTTCAATTCTGCGTCGCTTAGCCCCTCTGGGTCAATAGGGGGTCCGAAACGGACTGTAATTGTGCCCGGGCGTTTGACGAAGGCATTGCGGGGCCACAGTAGGCCGGCATTATGCGCAACGGGAATCACGGGCGCGCCGGTCCGTGTGGCCAGATGCGCACCCCCCGCCTTGAAGCGCCCCATTTTGCCCGGCGCCACACGCGTGCCTTCGGGGAAGATGATGATGGATAAACCTTCGCGCAGGCGGGCCTGGCCCTGGCTCACAATTTTATCCAGGGCCGATTTGCCTGAGCTGCGATCGATCCAGATCATGCGCAGTCCCCACAGCGCCCAGCCAAAGAACGGGATATAGAGGAGCTCGCGCTTGAGCACAAAAACCGCGGGCGGTGTCCAGACCTGTAACGCAACGGTCTCCCAGGCCGACTGGTGCTTGGCAAGATAGATCGCCGGGGCGCTTGGAATATTTTCAAGACCCTGCACCACGGTATGAATACCGAGCACCTGGCGCGTCATGATCATGAAACCGGCACGCCAGAAATCGCAGACAGCGTAACAACTGCGGAAGCGGGCGTTCGATGGCAGCACGTAGGTGCAGAGCACCAGAATGCCGCAGAACACGGTCCAGACTGCGAGCAGCAGGCTGAACAGGGCCGAGCGCAACAGAATCATCAGGCCGACTTGCTGCCGGATTTGCCGAGCAGCCGTTCAACCGCTGCGGCCAGATCGTTGTACACGGTGGTGCCTTCGGGCAGATTGCCCTCGGTTTCGGTTTTGACACCCTTTCCGGTACGGACCAGCATCGGGGTGCAGCCGGCAGCGGCGCCCGCTTGCAGATCGCGCAGTGAATCGCCGACAACGGGTACACCCTTGAGGCTCATGTTGTACACCTTGGCGATGCGCTCGAACATGCCGGGTTTGGGTTTGCGGCAGTCACACTTTTCGTCGGCCGTATGCGGGCAATAGAAGATGGCATCAACACGACCACCCACGGCGGCGAGTGACTTATGCATCTTCTCGTGCATGGCGTTCAGCGTATCCATGTCGAACAGACCGCGGCCGATGCCCGACTGGTTGGTGGCGACCACCACGCGATACCCCGCCTGATTCAAGCGGGCAATCGCCTGCAGGCTACCGTCGATCGGTTTCCATTCGGCCGGCGACTTGATGTACAGGGCCGAGTCGATATTGATGACACCGTCGCGATCGAGAATGATGGTCTTCATGACGAGCCGGCTTCCTGAGTGGTCAGACGGCCAGACGGGCGATGTCGGCCACCGCGTTCATCTGGTCTGAAAGGGTTTTGAGCAGGGCAAGACGATTCTGCCGGATCCTGGCGTCTTCCGCCATCACCATGACGTCTTCAAAGAAGGCATCGACACTGGCACGCACACGGGCGAGTGCCATCAGGGCATCGGTGTAGGCTTCGGCACGCATGGCATCGGCAATAGTCGGTGCCAGCGCCGTGACCTGATCAAACAGCGCCTTTTCCGGAGCCTCGGTCATCAGCGCGCCATCGGGGGTGCCCAGCGCTGCCAGGTCATCGACCTTCTTGAGCAGGTTACCGATCCGCTTGTTGGCAGCAGCCAGTGCCAGCGCATCGGGCTGCGCCGTAAATTCACGCACCGCCGCCAGGCGGGCCGGAACGCGATCAATGCGCGCCGGGTTGAGACCCAGTACGGCTTCAACCACATCCTGCGGTTCGCCCTGATCCTTGAGCAGGTTGCGTAGGCGATCCGTGATGAAGGCCAGTAGACCCGGTTCGAAATCGGCTTGCAGCACGCCCGCCGGGAATGTCGCAGCCGACCATTGAATCAGTTGTGGCAGTTCCAGCGGCAGCTGGCGTTCGATCAGCAGACGCAGCACGCCGAGGGCAGCGCGACGCAGACCAAAGGGATCACGATCCCCGGTCGGCTTTTCGCCGATCCCGAAAAAGCCAACCAGCGTGTCCAGCTTGTCGGCCAGCGCGACGGCGCAGCCCACGGTGTTGCTGGGTAGCTCGTCACCGGCAAAACGCGGGCGGTAATGATCGGCAATGGCTTCGGCCACATCGGCGGCCTCGCCGTCATGCTGCGCGTAGTAGCGCCCCATGATGCCCTGCAGTTCCGGAAATTCGCCCACCATGTCGGTGACCAGGTCGGCCTTGGCCAGTTCGGCCGCACGCGCCACATGCGTGGTATCGGCGCCGATGGCATTGCCAATCTGGGTTGCCAGGTTCTGTACGCGGAGCAGGCGATCCAGCTGGGTGCCTAGTTTGTTGTGATACACCACGTTGCCCAGCTTGGCGATACGCGAGGCCAGCGGCTCTTTACGGTCTTGTGTGAAGAAGAAGCGGGCATCCGACAGACGTGGGCGCACCACACGCTGGTTGCCACCGATGATGTGCTTCGGGTCCGCTACCTGCATGTTCGACACAATCAGGAACTGGTTGCGCAGCTTGCCGGTGCCATCGAGTAGCGGGAAGTATTTCTGGTTCTGCTGCATGGTCAGAATCAGACACTCCTGCGGCACTTCGAGGAACTCAGGCTCGAACTCGCCCACGTAAATGACCGGCCATTCGACCAGTGCCGTGACTTCGTCGAGCAGGCCATCAGCCTGGTTGATCTGGGCGCCCAGCGCCTGGGCCTTGGCGGCCAGGTGGGCACCAATGGTGCCGCGACGTTCTGCGTAGTCGGCGACGACCTTGCCTTCAGCGCGCAGCGTTTCGGCGTAGGCATCGGCGTTCGGGATCGTGATCAGACCCTTCGACAGGAAGCGATGCCCCAGCGTCTGCTGACGCGAGGTCAGGCCAAGCACCTCGCCCCGAATCAGTTGATCGCCGTGCAGCTGGATCAGGCCATGCACCGGACGAACGAACTGCACGTCCGAATCGCCCCAACGCATCACCTTGGGAATCGGCAACTTCTTGAGGGCATCGCCGACGATGCCGCTCAGCACGTCGGCCAGACGCGCGCCTTGAACCTGCATGGTGTAGAAGAAGGTCTCCGATTTGCCATCCAGGCGCTTGGTAAACTTCGGCAGCTCGCTGGCAGCAATGCCTTTGGCTTCCAGTTTCTTGAGCAGTGCGGGCGAAGGCTGGCCATCGGCACCCAGCGCCACACTCACGGGCATCAGTTTCTCTTCGACTTCCTGATCCGGTGCCAGCGACAGCACATGCGGAATCAGTACGGCCAGACGACGCGGCGTGGCGTACCACTGATAAGCCACATTCTCGGCGACCAGTTTTTTCTGGACGAGGCCGGCATAGACGCCCGCCGAGAAGACCTCGCCAAAACGCGCGAGTGCCTTTGGCGGCAGTTCTTCGGTGAGCAGCTCGACGAGCAGCGAGGCGGTGGTGGCGTTCGTCATCATGCGGCCTCCTGCTTCGGGGCGCCACACATCGGGAACCCCAGTGCGTCACGGCTGTCGTAATAGGCCTGTGCGACCTGACGGGCCAGCGCACGCACACGGCCGATGTAGGCGGCACGTTCGGTCACCGAGATCGCGCCACGCGCATCCAGCATGTTGAAGGTGTGTGAACACTTCATCACCTGTTCAAAGGCCGGCAGCGGCAGACCGATGTCCATCAGGCGCTTGGCTTCGGCTTCGTGGTCGCCGAAGTGGCGGAACAGCATCTCCACGTTGGCGTGCTCGAAGTTGTACGTCGATTGCTCCACTTCGTTCTGGTGGAACACATCGCCGTAGGTCACCACCTGATCGCCATTTTTAGCCCAGACCAGGTCGTACACATTCTCGACGCCCTGCAGGTACATCGCCAGACGCTCCAGGCCGTAGGTAATTTCACCCAGCACGGGTTTGCACGTGAGCGAGCCCACTTCCTGGAAGTAGGTGAACTGCGTCACTTCCATGCCGTCGAGCCAGACTTCCCAGCCCAGACCCCAGGCACCCAGTGTGGGCGATTCCCAGTCGTCTTCGACAAAGCGGATATCGTGTTCTTCGGTGTTGATGCCCAGTGCGCGCAGCGAATCGATGTACAGATCCATGATGTTGGCGGGCGAGGGCTTGAGCACCACCTGGTACTGGTAGTAGTGCTGCAGACGGTTCGGGTTTTCACCGTAGCGGCCATCTTTGGGGCGGCGCGACGGTTGCACGTAGGCGGCATTCCACGGCTCGGGGCCGATGGCGCGGAGGAAGGTGGCGGTATGGAAAGTGCCCGCACCGACTTCGATGTCGTAGGGCTGCAGTAGTACGCAGCCGTGGCGGTTCCAGAATTCCTGCAGACGCAGAATGACGTCCTGAAAGGTCAGCATGTTGTTATCCGAAGCAAGGATGGGCGCGGCATCCGCGCCCGGTTAAAACCAGAGCCCCTGATTTTACGGGTTTTTTGGCCGGAGAGCAGCAGGTTTGGCGCGTCTGGCCTGCTTTCAGGCGGATCGATGCTGACGCGTCAGCAGGCCCCAGGCCAGCAGCATCAGACAAAGACCGATCACCGGCCCGTTGTGCCAGCGTTGGAAGGGCGTGGTTCCCTGCATGCCCTGTACGTTGGCGATCAGCGCATTGCGTGTAAACGCCGCCAGCACTGCCTGCCGTTCACCGCGCGGGCCGATTACCGCCGTCATGCCGGTATTGGTGGCGCGCAACATCGGTCGGCCGTTTTCCAGCGCGCGGATCTGCGCAATCTGCAGGTGCTGGGGTTGGGCGAGAGAATCACCGAACCAGGCCGTATTCGACAGATTGACCATCAGCGTGGCCTCGTCGGCACGTCGGGCGATCTCACTGCCGAAGATATCTTCGTAACAGATATTCACCGCTACCTTCTGGTTGTTCAGCAGCATTAGCGGTTGATCGGCCTCGCCCCGCGTAAAGTCGGGCAGGGGCATCTGAATCAGCTTGAGAAACCAGCCAAAGCCGGGTGGCGTCGTTTCACCAAAGGGCACCAGATGGATCTTGCTATAGACCTGAAGCGGATCAACCCCCATCGATACAGCGCTATTGGCATACCAGTTCCGGTCGCGCGCGTTTTCACCGGTAGGCACGCCCATCAGGATATTGCCACGTTGTTCGTGACCGATGCGCTGTAGATCCTGTAGAAATTCCGGCGGTGCTTCGGAGAGCAGCGAGGGAATCGCCGTTTCCGGCAGCACGATCAGCGTGGCCGGGTTGTTACGCGCCAGCTGGAAGTACGTCAGCAGGGTCTGGACGTAGAGCTCCGGCTGCCATTTCATCGATTGCGGTACGTTCCCCTGGAGCAGCGATACCTTGAGCGGGGCACCCTCGGCACGGGTCCAGGCGATCTGGCCCAGGCCGACGCCGCCCAGAATAATGACCCCCATGGCAAAGGCAATCGGACTCAGCGTGGCCGACCAGCGCCAGCCCTGATCGCGAAGTCGCAACCAGATTTCACCTGTCAGACCAGCCAGCCAGGCCGCCATGAAGCTGAGCCCGTACACCCCGAGAATTGGCGCATAGCCAGCCAACGGGCTCGGCGGCGCTTGAGCGTACCCCAGGCTCAACCACGGGAAGCCAGAAAACAGCACGCCACGCAGGATCTCGAACAAGGTCCAGCTGGCCGCAAAAATCAGTGGGCTGAATAGCCGCGGCACGCGGCTCAGCGCATCATGGATCTGATGCAGCGGCATGTGTCCGGCATGCGCCAATCGGAAGAGCCACGCCGCCAGCATCGGAAAAACCGCGAGATAGGCAGCGAACAGAAAGGTGGCCAGCAGCGCCAGTGCCGCCGGCATGCCGCCAATGTCGTGCATGCTCACATACACCCATGACACACCCCCGAGAAACTGCCCGAGGCCAAAGCTAAAACCGATGCCCAGTGCCCGGCGCAATGTGCCCGGCTGGCGCAAGAGCAGGTACAAGCCGGCCCAGCAGAGGACCCCGAGCGGCCACAGCGAGAAGGGTGCGAACGCGCCGACGCCGAGCAGCCCCCAGCCAAAGGCCTGGGCATGCGGCGACATGCGGCGGAAGTCGGGTTTCCAGCGCATCAGTCGTGGCTGCTTTCCGCGACGTCGTCGTTGCGGTGGCGCAGGTCTTCGACCATGAGCGTGTAGAGCCGGCGATTGTCGGCGCGCACCACGCGGAACAGCAAGCCATGCAATTCCACGCTTTCGTTGCGCCGGGGGACCCGGCCCAGGTAGTTCACGATCTGCCCACCCATCGTTTGCGCTTCCTGATCGTCAAAGTCGCAGTCGAAGGCCTCATTAAATGCCGGCACCGGCATCTGTGCTTTGACCCGATAGCGGCCGCTGGCATCGAGCTGCACATCGCTATCGCGTTGTGCCGGGTCGTGTTCGTCTTCGATCTCGCCGACAATTTCTTCCAGCACATCTTCAATGGTGACCAGCCCGGCCAAGGCGCCAAACTCGTCGATCACCAGTGCCATGTGCGTGTGGCTGATCCGGAACTCGCGCAGCAACACGTTGAGCGGTTTGGATTCGGGAATAAACATCGCCGGGCGCAGCCAGTCTTCCAGACGGAAATTGCTGCTACCGATAGAGCGCAGCAGATCCTTGGCCAGCACGATGCCGCGGACATCGTCTTCATTCTCGCCGATCACCGGCAGACGGGAGTGGCCCGAGTCGATGACCTTGCGGATCGTTTGCGGCAAGGGTTGCCCCTCAGAGATGGTTTGCATCTGCTGGCGCGGCACCATGATGTCACGCACTGTCATTTCGGCAACGGTGATGGCGCCCTCGATAATGGTCAGCGCTTCGGCATCGACCAGGTTGCGCTCGTGCGCCCCGTGCAGGAGTTGCAGCAGTTCACTGCGATCATCCGGTTCGCGCAGCAGTAGCGCAGAAAAGCGGTCAATCAGTTGATTCAGTTTATTGCCCGGCGTCGCTCGGGCGGGCGTAGGGGAGGGATCCATTCAGCGCTTATGCGTACGGGTTGGCAAAGCCCAGATCAGCCAGAATTTCTGTTTCGAGCGATTCCATCTCTTTGGCATCGCGATCATTGAGATGGTCGTAGCCCATCAGATGCAGCATGCCGTGCACAACCAGATGTGCCATGTGCGCCGTAATGGTCTTGCCCTGCGCCCGTGCTTCTTTGGTGATCACGCTGGGGCAGAACACGATGTCGCCCATGAGCGGTTCGTCTTCGTACGGAAACGACAGCACATTGGTCGGCTTGTTCTTGCCGCGGTAGGTGTCGTTGAGATGCTGGCTCTCTTCGTCGTCCACAAAACGCATCGTGATCGTCGCCGCATCACCGTAAGCCGCCTTGGCCCATTTACGGAGCAGCTTGCGATCCGGAATCTGCTTGCGCAGTTCATCGGCGCAAACCAGCTGTACCGTCAGGTCAAGGCGCTTGGCGCGTGGGGTCACAGGGGGCGTGGTCATGCCGCTAGCTTACCGTGTATTGACCGGGTCGGCAGACGTTTGTGCCTGATGCGCTTCATAGGCTGCCACGATCCGGGCGACCAGCGGGTGACGCACCACGTCTTCCTTGCCGAAATAAGTGACGCCGATGCCGCGCACGTCGCGCAGGATGCTCGTTGCTTCCACGAGACCGCTCTTCTGGCCACGCGGCAGATCAATCTGGGTGGGGTCGCCGGTAATCACGGCCTTGGCGCCAATGCCGATCCGGGTGAGGAACATCTTCATCTGTTCCGGTGAGGTGTTCTGCGCCTCGTCCAGAATAATGAAGGCATTGTTCAGTGTCCGGCCGCGCATGAAAGCCAGGGGTGCGACTTCCAACACGCCCTTCTCGAAGAGCTTGGTGACTTTCTCGAAACCCATCAGGTCATATAGCGCGTCGTAGAGCGGGCGAAGGTATGGGTCGACCTTCTGGGACAGATCACCCGGCAGAAAGCCCAGGCGTTCACCCGCCTCGACCGCCGGCCGGGTCAGGACGATGCGCTGTACGTGCTCGCGTTCAAACGCATCCACCGCGCAGGCCACTGCCAGAAAGGTTTTGCCGGTCCCGGCCGGGCCGATGCCAAAGGTGATGTCGTGCGCCTGGATGTTCTTGAGGTATTCCACCTGCCGCGGCGTGCGGCCGTGCAGGTCCGGGCGTTTGGTCAGCAGCACCGGGGCATCACCCACGCCCAGATCGGCGTCATCACGCGCTGGGCCGGCTTTGACCATCTGCCTCGGATCCTGCCGCAGTTCAATCAGGCCGAGCTGAATATCGTCCACGCT
>JBFYKG010000052.1:0-9650 GCA_041311015.1 Rhodocyclaceae bacterium
TTGGTGATGCCTTTATCACCGAAGATGCGGGCGAAGTCGAGGCCAAGGGCCTGGGCAAGATCAAGACCCATTTCCTGGTTTCCCGGCGCTAGAGATCGGTCTGGAAGACCCACGCCGATGCTATGCTTACACGTACTTCTTTAGGAGATTGAACGCCATGAAAACCAAGACTTTTTCTCGCGTGCTGATTGGCGCCATCGCCATCCTGGCCAGCGCCGGCGTGATGTCGGCACCGACGCACCATGACAAATACGAAGGTGTTCAAGCGACCGAAGTGCCGATGCTGGATGGTGGCAAAACCATTATTGGCCAGAGCTTCAATTACCCGACGGGCGCGCCCAAGCTGCAGACCTACAATGTGCGAATCAACCCGGGCAAGCCGACCAATATGCACAAGCACAGCATCCCCGTGCTGGTGCAGGTGGTGTCTGGGCAGCTGGAAGTGGATTACGGCTCGAAGGGCAAGCGCACCATCAAGAAGGGCGAGGCCTATGTCGAGGCGATCAACTGGTGCCATCAAGGCTTGGCCGCTGCGGGCAAGCCGGTGACGGTGCAGGTAACTTACCTGGGCCAGGAAGGTGCCGATACCATCAAGCCGACCGAATGTACCAAGCTGGATTAACCGCACTAACCTGAATCACCCCAACCCCCGGAGCTGAAGATGAAGAAACTGTTGATGATGGCCGTGTTGGCATTGAGTGCCGTGCTGGTCGGCTGTTCGGGCAGCAAAGATGCCAACGTGATCCGCGTAGCAGTATCGCCGGCCTCGCCACCGATGCTGTACGAAAAAGACGGCAAGATCATGGGGGTGGATTACGACATCTTCACCGCCTACTGCAAATCGCGTGGCTGCACGATGAAGATCACGACCTACGACTGGCAGGGCATGCTGGGTGCGGTGTCTAGTGGTCAGGCCGATGTGGCGTTCTCAGGCATCTCGATTACCGATAAGCGTAAGGAGGCGATGGATTTCTCGACGCCGTATTACGACAACTCGTGGCATCTGGTCAGCCTGAACAGCCGCAACATCAACATTACCGATCTGTCGCAACTCAAGCAGTACAAGATCGGCTATCCGCGCGGCATGGCCTATGATGATCTGATCCGCACGCAGTTGGAGCCCAAGGGTTACTACTCGCTGAAGCAGGTGAAGCTGTATCCGACCTACACCGAGGTGGTGACGGACCTGGAAAACGGCAACATTGATCTGGCCTTTATCGAAGCGCCGGTGCTGGCTAACTACACGAACAAATTGAAACTGCCGCTGCACAGCAGCTACGAGTTCAAGGGCGTGGATGTGCTGGGCTTTGCGTTTGCCAAGGGCTCCAAGCTGCGCGATGACTTTGACAAGTTCCTTGTAGAGCTGGGCCCGGAGAAGCTGAAGGCCATTATCGACCAGGCCATGCGCTAAGCACGGCCGTGGGTCTGCCGGAGATCTTTGCCCATCTGGCTGATGGGCTGCTCTATACCATTCTGGTCACGCTGACCTGCAGCGCGACCGGTCTGGCGGTGGGCCTGTCGGTGGCCGCTCTGCATCGTTTGAGTGGCCCCCTAGCACAGGGTGTTTGCGACGTGTACACCTACGTGCTGCGCGGTGTGCCGGTGCTGGTGCTCTTGTTTCTGGTGTACTTCGGTTTGCCCAGTGTGGGGCTAAAAATTCCGCCGCTGGCGGCCATGGCACTCAGCCTGGGGCTGGTCGCCAGTGCCAATCTGGCGGAAGTGTTTCGCGGCGCGCTGGATGCGGTAGACCCGATCGAGATTCTGGCCGCAGAGTCGATGGGCCTCTCCCGCTGGCAGGTGTTCGCTTATGTGGAAATGCCCCAGATGCTGCGCTTTGCAATCCCGGGCATGGTGAACGAGTTCACCTCGGTGCTCAAGTATTCGCCGTTTGCATATACGGTGGGCATCCCCGAGATCACCAAGGAGGCCATCACGCTCACGGGTACGACGCTACAAGGCACGGAAATCTATCTGGCGGTCGGTGTGCTGTACTTTGTGATTTACCGGGTATTGCTACTCGGTGTGCAGTTTATCGAGCGCCTGTATCGGGTGCCGGGCATCCACGCTGTTTAAGGCTTGAAGGGAATCTCATGCCGCTGATTCAAATTCGTGATCTGGTCAAAAGCTTTAACGGGCAGACGATCCTCAATGGCATCAACCTTGAGGTTGAGACCGGTGAAGTCAAGGTGATCATGGGGGCCTCGGGTTGCGGCAAGACCACGCTGCTCCGCTGTCTGAACCGTCTGGTGCAACCGACCTCGGGCACGATTCATGTGGACGGGGTGGATGTGGGTAACCCGCAAACCGATATCCGCAAGCTGCGCCAGCGTATTGGCTTTGTCTTCCAGCAGTTTGCCCTGTACCGCCACCTGAATGTGATGGATAACGTGACGCTGGGGCTGATCAAGCTCCGCGGCATGACCCGTCAGGAGGCCAGTGCGGTGGCGCTGACCCAGCTGGACCGGCTGGAGATGGGCAAGCATCACGACAAATACCCATCGGAACTCTCAGGCGGCCAGAAGCAGCGCGTGGCACTGGCCCGGGTGCTGGCCATGGACCCGTCGGTGGTGGTGCTCGATGAGCCAACCTCGGCACTGGACCCGGTAATGTCGCAGGAAGTGGGTGCCCTGATTCGGCAGCTGAACAGCGAGGGCGTAACGATTATCTGCGCCACGCATGATGTGGGCCTGGGCCGGTCGATTGCCGAGCGCGTGGTCTTTCTTGAAAACGGTACCGTCAAAGCCAACGAGCGTTTCGATTTTCTGGCGCAAAGCTGCCCGGATGCCGAGACGCGCGCCTTCTTTGATCGTTAATCCCCGACATGAGCAGCTGGCATAACTTTCTGCGTGACCTGGGTGATCAGTGGCCGCTGATCTGGGCCGGGCTGCTCGACACACTGCATCTCACAGTCACGATTAGCATCTCCGGTTTTCTGCTGGGGATTCTGGTTTTCTATTGCAGCATCAGCCGCCATGTCGTGATCCGTAAGCTCACCGAAGCCTACATCTCGTTCTTTATCGGGATGCCGCTGATTGTATTGCTCTTCCTGATGTACTACGGCTTACCCCAGTGGGGTGTGAAGCTGGAGCCGTTTACCGTGGCCGTGATCGGCTTCACGATGAATGTGGCGGCCTACAATGCGGCGTATCTGACGACCGCCTATAACAGCCTGGACCAGATCGAACTCGAGGCGGCCCGCGCCCAGGGCTTTAGCGAGACGCAGGTGTTTCGTTACATCACGCTGCCGCAGGTGTTGAGATTCTCGGTGCCTGCGTTGACCAACCAGGTGATCGGTAACCTCAAAGACAGTTCGGTGGCCTTCCTGATCCAGTACACCGAGTTCTTTGCCCGGGTGCAGGAGCTGGCTTCTTACAACTTCCAGTTCTTCAAGGCGTATCTGTTTGCCGCGTTTGTGTATTTGCTGCTGGTTTCCATCATCGTGCTGGTTGCACGGGTGATCGAGCGGCGGATCAGTGTCATCGGCTAAGGCGCGAGAGAGCTCATGGATTACACGATCAGAACGATGGTGGCCGACGATGCAGACCAGCTCGTGGCCTTGGTGCGCAAATGCTTTGGCGAGAGCTATCCCAACAAGATGATGTATCAACCTGAGCAAATCGCTCAGGCGCTGGCGGATGGCATGATGCATTCGGTGGTGGCCATTGATCCGGCGGGCAAACTGGTGGGCCATTGCGCGCTGACCTTTGCCGTGGCGGGGGCGCCTGTGCCTGAAGCCGGAAAAATGATTGTGGACCCCGATTGCCGTGGACAGCATTTGTCGAACCGATTGGCCGAATTGCGCATGGCCGCCGCACGCGAGAAGAACCTGGTGGGTTACTGGTCGGAGTGCGTGACGAATCACCCGTTTAGCCAGCACGAGATCATCGACATGGGTGGCGTGGAAACCGGCCTATTTGTCGGTGAAGATGCTCCGACATGGCAGATGGCCGGTGTGAATAATGTGACGGATGTGCGTCTGTCGCTGATGGCGTTTTATGTCCCTTTGCGTAGCGGACCGGAGCGTGCGTTGTATCTGACGGGCCCAGCCGCTGACTTTGCGCAGATCCTGGCTCAGGAACTGGGTATCGAGCGTACGATCGTGCGCGACGCTGCGCCTGAGGCGGCAGCCTCGGTGCTGGCGTACAAGGCATTCCCAGAATTCCAGTTTGCCCGTATCACCGTGACGACCATTGGCCTGGATCTGCCAGAAAAGATGGCAACCTTGGTGGCCGACCTGGAGGCCCGGGGCATTGAGGTGTTTATTCTGGATATGCCGCTGGGGCAGGCCAACGCGCTGGGGGCGGTATCTGCCCTTGAAGCCCTGGGCTTCTTCTGGGCGGCCTGGCTGCCGGACTACACGGAGTCTGGCGATGTGCTGCGCCTCCAGAAGGTGGATGCCGCCGTGAACCCTGAAGAAATCGTCTGCGCCCGCGAACATGGCGAGCGCATCAAACAACACGTGCTGGCTGAGCGCAAGCGCGTGATGAAACTCTGACCCCTTTCGGAGCCCGCTATGAGCCACCCCGATTCCTCAACTGATCTGAACACCCTCGCTGCCGCGCTGGAACAGAAAACGCTGGATCTGATCCAGGCCGGCCGCTGGCAAGAACTGGACGCTATGATCGCGCCGGAGTGCCAGTTTGTAACCAACGGCGGTGTTTTTGATAAGGCAGAGGCCATGCGCCTGATGCAGGGCATGCAACTGACGGCGACCCAGATGCGCCATGTGAATGCCACGAGCACCGGCGACACCTTGATCGTCAGCTTTGAGCTGGCTTGCACCGAGTTGATCGGAGGCAAGCCTCAGTCCAAAGACTTCAGCCCGCGGCTGAGTGTCTGGAAAAAGCAGGGCGACGTTTACCGCTGCGTGGCTTACGGCGACTTCAACCGGAGCTAGGACAAGTCCACGAAACGCTGTGCCCGGCCCGGAATCCGCTTAGGCGGGTAAATCGCGCACCTTCTGCCGCACCAGCGAGATGGCATTAAGCAGTTTGAAATAAGTCTCTTCAAGCCCGACTGGCACTCGGTCTGAGATGGCATGGCGATTCAGGCTGGCCAGTTCGTGCAGCATCGCCTCACGATGCGCTGCCGGAATCGTGCCTTCGGCCAGCCGCTTTTCAATACGCAGAAGATGCTCGTAGGCCCGGTGATGTTTGATGTGATACCGGATCGTGCGGAGGTGCAGATTGAGTTTTCCAATCGGGTAGATCAGGGCGATGGCGGCGATCAGCAGGACCCCGACCCGGTCGATGATGCCGGCCAGCCAGTAGGGCAGATGGTCCATCAGCATGGGCTCGCCCTTTTTGTAGAAGCGGCTGGCCACCGGGCTTTCGGGAATCGATGGATCAATATAGGCGGGGAGCTCGCCGGGTGACAGGAAGAAAAGGTTTTTGCCGGAGCGGAGTCGATCGCGGGCCGACATGAGCAGGAGCAGCTGGATGTCCGGGTGCAAGGTTGGTTTGACCGCAAGGGTGGTGCTGGTGGCGATCAGTGAGATGTTGGATCGGGGGATTTCCCGACCCAGGTCCACCGAATCCATGGGCAGCTGCAGCTGCTTCAGAAATCGCAGCTTCTTCTGATACGCCGGCGCTTCATCGATGCTCATGAGTTCCAGTTCGCTATCGCGCAGGTTGGCCTGGATTTCCTGATCAAAGTATCCGGCGACGCGGATGATGGCATCTAAGCGCCCATGCTTGAGCTCACTGAGATTGGCCTTGAAGCTGCCGGTGACAAAGTTGTCTTTACGGCTAATGTCGGTGCCGCTGAGCGCCATCATTGCGTTGACAATCGGTTTCGTTGCGCCAAGCTCCGGGCCGATACCTACTTTGAAGCGCGCAAGATCCTTGAATTTTCTCGGGGGGTTGGCTAGCCCCTTGCGGGTGAAGACCCATACCGGTTCATAGGCCACGCTACCCAGAGCAACGATTTGGTCGGCCAGCGCCTCCGGGATCGACCCGCCATCAATGAGTGCCGCCTGCACATCGCTACGCGGGTCGGCCAGCAAGCGCGCGTTCTCCACCGATCCGGATGTTTCGGTCACCTCCAGCGTGGGTCCGAACTGCTTCAGGTAGGCGGCGGAGTCATCTGCGACGAAGGCGTGGTAGAGGCCATCGCCGACGGCCATTTTGATCGTCGAGGGCGGGAAGGGTTTGAGCAGGATGATGGCGGTGGCAACGATCAGCGCCACCGTGAGCACGAGCATGAGTTGCTCGGCCACCAACTCTTTGACGGCGGTCAGTTCGTCTTTGACGATCAGCTTGAGGTAGGAGAGCGAATTCATGCTTTCGGCATTTTAAGTGACTGATTCGAAATTATTTTATGGTTTGACGTGAAAAAATGTTGCAACGCACAAAATAGATGCTATAGTACATCGTATCAAAACATTTTTTTAAGGAAACGACCATGGCTAAGACCCCGAACCTCCCGAACGTTGAAGAACTCGCCGCTGCCAACGCTGCTGCGATCACCAACCTGGAAGCTGTTGCTCACACCGCCCTTGAAGCTATCGAAAGCCTGGCCGCCCTGAACCTGGGCTTTGCCCGTCAGTCGCTGGACAAGGGTTCGAAGCAAGCTGCTGCTGCCCTGAAGCTGAAGACGCCGCAAGACGTCGCCGCTTTCGGTGCCGAATCGGTTCAGCCGGGTGTTGAATCAGTCGTTGCTTACAGCCGCTCGGTTTACGACATCGCCAACGGCGCCGCATCTGAAATCAACGGCATGCTGAAGAAGCAGTTCGATGATATGGCCAAGAAGATCCAGGCTGCTGCTGTGTCGGGCGCTCAACAAGCCCCGTTCGGTTCGGACGTTGCTCTGGCCGCCGTTAAGCAAGCCATCGACGCTGGTAACGCTGCCTACGCTGACCTGACCAAGAAGGTTCAGGATGCTGCTGCTCTGGCCCAAGCTAACGTTGCCAAGGCAACCGAAGCCGCTGTTAAGGCAACCAAGCGTAAGTAAGACCTCTTTGGTCGCTTCTGCCCAAGGGATTTGGTAGAAGCAGGAAAACGACTTCCCAAGGGTCGTTTTCAGATTGCCCGGCCTCGGCCGGGCTTTCTTTTTTTGGAAGGGTCACACGCACCGGATCGGTATAATTCCTTGGTCTTTATTGCCATCCATCAAGCCTAAATGCACTCATATATCCGGTTAGTCGCGTTTCTTGGGGCGGTCTCCCTGCTGACGGCCTGTGCAACACGGCCAGTGAACCCGCCCGTCGCGCATGTCGCAGATGACAAGGTCTATAACTTCGAGCGCAAGGGTCAGAATGAGGCCCAGGCAAAAACGCTGGTCGCACTCGCGTTTTCCGGCGGGGGTACGCGCGCTGCTGCGTTTTCATACGGGGTGCTAGAAGCCCTCAACAAGACCGAATTCATCAATGCCAACGGTAAGAAGACCCGCATGCTCGACCATGTGGATGTCATTACCGGTGTTTCGGGCGGCAGCTTTACGGCCTTGGCATATGGGTTGTATGGCGATCAGCTGTTTAACCAGTACGAGCGTCAGTTTCTCAAGCGCAATGTGCAGGGCGATCTGATTGCCCGTAGCTTCAATCCCTTCAACTGGGGCTACCTCTCCTCAACCGGTTGGGGGCGGTCGGAACTTGCGGCGGATCTCTATGACGAGATCCTGTTTGATGGTGCCACGTTCGCTGATCTGGATCGCAGAGATGGCCCAGTCATCGCGGTTTCTGCGACTGACCTGGCCACTGGATCGCGCATCATGTTTACGCACTCCAACTTTGATGCGATGTGTACCGATTTAAGTAGCTTCCGCTTGTCGCGGGCGGCGGCAGCCTCTTCGGCGGTGCCGGTGGTTCTGTCACCGTTAACCATCAATAACTACGGCGGCACCTGCGGTAAGAAACTACCCTTGTGGTTCACGCCCTTCCTGAATGCCAAGAATCCGCCGCGTCCCGCAGCGCGGACGTTGGAGCGGATTCAGGAACTCAACGGCATCATGAATGGCGGACAACCGTACCTGCATCTGGTGGACGGGGGTATTTCAGATAATCTCGGTTTGCGCGGCGGGCTGGATGTCTTTAACTGGATGGAGGCCCTGCGTGAAGCAGGCCATAAGACCCCGCTGGACCATGTCAGACAAATTATTGTCGTCGTTGTGAATTCCATGTCGACGCCAAAGACCGACTGGAATGAAAAGGAAGATCCGCCCGGGACCATCCCGATTCTCGTCAAGGCAGCCGGGGTGCCGATTGACCGGTATTCCAACGAGCAGATTGAGTACTTGCGCGATATCGAAGCCCGTTGGGACACCATGCGGTCATTGCGGGATCTGCCGGCGATACAGCGTATCAGCAAGCAAAACTCCAACGCGGCGTTGGACGCGATCCGCAAAGTGCCCAATGCCAAGATTTACACGATCAATGTGTCTTTTGCCAATGTGCCGGATGCCGCTGAACGCGATTATCTGAATCAGCTGCCTACTTCGTTTGTGCTGCCGGACGAAGCGGTCGATCGTCTGCGGGCGGCGGCCAAATCGGCACTGCTCAATTCACCGGACTTCCAGCAATTGCTATCTGATTCACATGCCCAGATTGTTAATGGGGCTGACACACCGCAAACCACAGGGGATCCAGCAAGTCCGCTTCAATTCAAGTAGGTTCAGGCCGCTTTGGGTAGAGCGGGCCGATGACGTGGAGGCCTGCTTGAGTCCTCGTTTTGGCACGGGTCTTGCGTCTCTGGAATCAAGGAGGCGATCATGGACTTGTCTGTATTCATACTCTACGGGGTGATTTTTGGTTTGGGTGCGCTGTTTGGCATCAATATGCGGAATTCCTTTGCCGAGCAGAAGGAAAAACGCACCTTTGAGCAGATCAGCGAGGATGTCCGTCACCGTTTGCAGGTTGCTGAGGAGCTTAATCGTTCCTTGTTGAGTGATCTGGCTTTTGCCAAGAAAAAGCTCTCGGCATTGAATCGTGGTGCGCCCGTCAAGGAGCCCGCGGTGAATGGCACCAACTTGGTGCAGCCGATCGACCAGCCCGCATAGGCCATTCTCGAGGCGCAAGTCATTGCGCGCTGTGAGAAGATAGGGTGCATGAAAAAGATCCTATGGCTAGTCGCGTGTCTCAGTTTGCCTTGTATGGCTCAGGAGGTCACGGGTAATTTGAGCTCGGAATCCATCACGGCAAAAGGATATCGTCCGGGTAGGATCGAGCATATTGTTCTATTTAAATATCGCCGGGACGTCAGCGATCAAACCAGACGACAAGTAGCGGACCGTTTTCTGGGTCTGAAAGACCAGTGTGTCCGAAATGGTGCCCCCTATATCGCGTCGATTGTGACCGGTGCGCCAAACAGCCTCGAGGGGCTTGATGGGGGATTCGATCAAGGGTTTATTGTTAGCTTCAACTCAGAGGGTGATCGGAACTATTACGTGGGAACCCCCGTCATCAAGGATCCCCATCTGTTTGACGCTAAGCACGATGAATTCAAGCATTTTGTGAAGCCGCTGTTACTCACCGGGCCAGAGGGCGTACTTGTGTTCGATTTCAGGGTGCAAGATAACTAATCCGATATGTCACGCGTAAAAAAAATCGTCGTCATCCCGCTGTTGGTGGTGTATTGCCTGACATGGTCTTTGCATTCACGGGCGAGTGATACCAAGTTATCGGCCCTTTCACCGGAGTTTGATATCCAGGCCCA
>JBFYKG010000053.1:0-9469 GCA_041311015.1 Rhodocyclaceae bacterium
CAAGCGCGGAAGCGACCGTAGCAGAGGCATCCGCGCCCACCGCCAGTGAGCCGAGTGAGGACGTCCTGCAGAACCCGGCCAACCTGATCATCGACCGGCCACTCCGTTCGGGCCAGCAGATGTACGCCAAGGGCGGCGACCTGATTATCCTGGCGGCCGTGAACCCCGGTGCCGAAGTCATTGCCGACGGCAACATTCACGTTTATGCACCGCTGCGCGGCCGCGCCCTGGCGGGTGCCCGGGGTAATGCCGAGGCCCGGATCCTGACAACCGTGTTTGCTGCCGAACTCGTTTCGATTGCCGGCATCTACCGGACCTTTGAGGATGGCGTCCCCGCCCGACTGGCCAATCAGCCCGTACAGGTGCGGCTGGCAACAGAGCCCACGATCTCGGCCAGCACCGGATTGAAATCCCGCCTGGAAATCGACATTCTGCGCGTCGATTAAGCCCAAAAAATCGCCATGGCATGGGGCGAATCAGCTAAAATTTCAAAAGTTTTTACCTTATTTCCGGGAGCAGACTCGTGCGTATTATTGTCGTAACTTCAGGTAAGGGCGGTGTCGGCAAAACGACGACCAGCGCCTCGTTCTCCAGCGGCCTCGCCATGCGCGGCTTCAAGACCGCCGTCATCGATTTTGATGTGGGTCTGCGTAACCTGGACCTGATTATGGGTTGCGAACGTCGTGTCGTTTACGATCTGGTCAATGTCATTTCGGGCGAAGCGACGCTCAACCAGGCACTGATCAAGGACAAGCACTGTGAGAACCTGTACGTGCTGCCGGCCTCGCAAACCCGCGACAAGGACGCATTGACGGAAGAAGGCGTCGAGAAGGTGCTCAAGGACCTGGAGCACATGGGCTTTGATTACGTGGTCTGTGATTCGCCAGCCGGTATCGAACGCGGCGCCGTAATGGCGCTGACCTTTGCTGACGAAGCCGTGATCGTCACTAACCCGGAAGTCTCTTCGGTACGCGACTCGGATCGCATCCTCGGCATTCTGCAAGCCAAGTCCAAGCGTGCCCAGGCAGGCGGCGAGCCCGTCAAGGAGCACCTGCTGGTGACCCGCTATTCACCCAAGCGCGTGGAAGAAGGTGAAATGCTGTCATACAAGGATGTGCAGGAAATTCTACGTGTGCCCATCATCGGTGTTATTCCGGAATCGGAATCGGTGCTGCACGCTTCGAACCAGGGCACCCCGGCCATTCATATCGAGCAATCCGAAGTTGCCGAAGCCTACAAGGATGTGATCGCCCGCTTCCTGGGCGAAGACGCGCCACTGCGTTTCGTCGATTACGAAAAGCCCGGCCTCTTCAAGCGTCTGTTCGGAGGCTGATCCATGTCGCTGCTCTCACTACTTTTCGGTTCAAAACCCAAAACGGCCAATATGGCCAAGGAACGTCTGCAGCTCATCATTGCCCGCGAACGCGTGGACGACGGTAAGCCGGCAGCGGATTTTCTTCCCGCCATGCAGCAGGAGCTGGTGGCCGTGATCTCGAAGTATGTGCACGTCAACGCCGACGACATCAAGGTGTCGATGGAGAAGAAAGGCAACTACGAGGTCCTGGAAGTCAATATTGTGATGCCCAACTAGGCACTGATGTTTCCAGAAATAAAACGCCCGGGCCAAAAGCCCGGGCGTTTGCATTCAGCCTTCGACTTGGTTAGGCGAGAATTTCAGCGATATCGTCAGCCAGCTTCACTTCGCGTTGGAACTGCTGCCACTCGATCCCCAACGCATCCCGTGCCGACACCATGCCGATCGGCTTGCCCTGCTGCAATACCGGCACATGGCGGAAATTGTTTTGATGCATGAGATGCAATGCATAGGATAGGGGCTTATCGCCCTCCAAACCGACGACGTCGGTCGTCATCACCTCACCGAGCGTGGTTGAGGCCGGATCCCTTCCGGCAGCGACGACCCGATTGAGCAAATCCCGTTCGGTAAAAATACCGGCTAGGCCGCCTTGGGATTCGATGACAACCGAACCCACACCCTTGGCCCGCATAGCCACAGCCGCATCATGAATGGTCATGCCGGGTGTACCGACAACCAGAGGACGCTGGCTTACAATCGACTGTAGTGTTCGTGTAGGCATTCTGCCACTCCTTAAGATGAGGATATGAGCATCATCTGCGGGTTAGACCAGCAAAGACAAGCTGCAACGCAACAAGCTGGTAGCCGGCCCGCCGGCTACCAGCCTTCGCGCAGTACCTTTTCTGCCCAAAGCAGCGCCGAGAGCGTCTTCCCATCGGTGAGCCGCCCTGCCCGTACTTCGGCCAGGGCCTCATCCAGCGTCAGATAAATGATTTCGAGAAACTCACCTTCATCCAGCGCGTTACTCTCTAGCGCGCTTAGTTGCTGGGCCAGATAGATTTCGATCCGTTCATCGGCATAGCCAATCGTCGGATGCATGGTGGCCAGATGGCGCCAGCGAGCGGCCTCGTATCCGGTTTCTTCCTCCAACTCGCGTTGCGCGGTCACCAGGGTGTCTTCATCCGGTTCAATCTTACCTGCTGGGAGCTCCAGCATGACGCGTCCAACCGGGTAACGGTACTGGCGCTCGAACACGATCCGGCCGTCATCCAGGATGGGAATCATAACCACGGCACCGGGGTGCGTCACATACTCACGGACGCCTTCGCTCCCATCCGGCAGGCGTACACGATCACGCCTGACATCGAGCAATCGGCCCTTCCAGATCTGCTCACTCTCGATACAGGTTTCGATCAGATGCAGGTCGTCTTTGTCCGGGGTCATAAGTGTGGCTCCACCAATGAAAACGCCCCGTCAGACGGGGCGCTCTCGAGTCTTGCAATCAATCGGTCATTACAGCGAACGTAGCAGCGAGAAAGCACACAGCGACATGATTGTCTGCGGGAACAGGCCGAACAGCGCAATCGCCACGCCATTGATCGACAGCAGCACCCGTAGATCAGTCGGAGCCACAATCGGAGTTTCGTCGATCGGCTCATCAAAGTACATGATCTTAACGATGCGCAGGTAGTAGAAAGCACCAATCAGCGACATCAATACGGCATAGATGGCCAGGCCGATCTGGCCGGAAGCCACCACCGCCTGCAGAATCGAAAACTTGGCAAAGAAGCCGACGAAGAATGGCACGCCCGCCATAGAGAACATGATCATCATCATCACGGCAGCGAACCACGGGCTGCGCTTGTTCAGGCCCTTGAAATCATCAATTCGATCAGCTTCGAAGCCGGCGCGGGAAAGCAGGATAATCACACCGAAGGCGGCGACGCTCATCATCACATAGGCAACCACGTAGAACATTGACGAGCTGTAGGCGTTGAGTGCAAAGCGGGCATCACCACCGACCACACCAACAACGATGCCCAGCAATACAAAGCCCATGTGCGAAATGGTCGAATAAGCCAGCATGCGCTTGATATTGGTTTGCGGGATAGCCGCAAGGTTACCGATGGCCAATGACAGCACAGCCAGGATCAGCAACATGCCCTGCCAATCCGGTGCCAGCAGCAACAGGCCCGACACCAGCAAACGCATGGTGATCGCAAAGGCAGCGAGCTTGGGGGCCCCGCCGATCAGCATGGTGATCGCGGTCGGCGAACCCTGATAGACATCCGGCACCCACATATGGAACGGTACGACACCCAGCTTGAAGGCGATGCCCGACACCAGGAAGACCAGACCAAAGATCAGGACGGTGGGGTTTGAGGCGTTCGACACCAGAGCATCCGAAATTTCCGGGATGCTCAGCGTGCCCGTGGCGCCGTAAATCATCGACATGCCATACAGCAGCAAGCCAGACGCCAACGCGCCCAGGATAAAGTACTTCATGGCCGCTTCAGTCGAAGCCACGCTGTCACGATTCATCGCGACCAGCGCGTAAACGGACAGCGACAGCAGTTCAATACCGAGATAGATCGTCAGCAGATGATTGGCCGAGATCATGACCATCATGCCCAGGGTCGCAAACAACACCAGCAGATAGAACTCGCCACGGCGCAGATCCGGACGTTGCAACACATACGGACGGGCGTAGAAGAGCGTCACGATCACAGTCAGGTAGAGCACCAGCTTCAGCAGGTCGCCCATCAGGTCATCGACATACAGGCCGTTGAAGGCGTAAACAACCTCACCCGTGCTTGTAAACAGCGTCAGAACTGCCGCGCCCACAAAGGTCAACTGGGTCAGCACGAAGGTGGCGGTACGGCTCGGATCCTTGACGAACAGATCGAACAGGAGAATCAGACAGCCCATCAAGAGGACCAGCACTTCCGGGCTGGCCGTAATGAGATCGAGGACGTGTGGGTTCATATCGTCAGTTTCCGTTACTGGAGTTTGCTGATTGCCACATGACGCAGCAGATCGTTAACCGAGGTGTGCATGATGTGGGTGACCGGCTCCGGCCAGACGCCCATGGCGAGCACGAGGAACGCCAGAATCATGAGGATGGCCAGCTCGCGTGTGTTGACATCGGTCAGCTCGGCCACATGGTGATTGGCAATCGGCCCGAAGATGACCCGCTTGTACATCCACAGCGTATAGGCAGCGCCCACGATCATGGTGGTTGCCGAAATGGCAGCCACCCAGAAGTTGACCTGCAGGGCTCCCAGAATCACCATGAACTCACCGACAAAGCCCGAGGTCGCCGGCAGGCCGGCGTTGGCCATGGCAAACAGCATGAAGAATGCTGCATAGACCGGCATCTTGTAGACGATGCCGCCACAGTCGGCAATCAGGTGGGTGTGCATACGGTCATACACAACACCGATACAGTAGAACATCGCGCCGGCCACAAAACCGTGCGAAATCATCTGAACGATGGCCCCTTCAACGGCCAACGGGGTAAACATGAAGAAGCCCAGTGTCACAAAACCCATGTGGGCAATCGACGAATAGGCCACCAGTCGCTTCATATCGGCCTGAACCAGCGCAACGAAACCGATGTACACGACAGCAATCAGCGACAGCCCGATCATCAGCCAGGATAGTTCATGCGAGGCATCCGGCACGATCGGCAGCGTGAAGCGCAGGAAGGCATAACCCCCCAGCTTCAGCGCAATGGCAGCCAGCACAATCGAACCGCCCGTTGGTGCTTCGGGGTGGGCATCCGGCAACCAGGTATGCACCGGCCACATCGGCACCTTGACGGCGAAGGCAACCAGGAAGGCCATGAAAATCGCCAGCTGGGGACCCATCGGGATCGGCATCTGGTGCCAATCCAGAATCGAGAAACTGCCACCCGAGTAAATGAACAGGTACAACTGGGCAATGAGGAAGAGCAGTGAACCAAGCAGCGTATAGAGGAAGAACTTGATCGCGGCATAAACGCGGTTGTGACCACCCCAGATCCCGATGATCAGGTACATCGGGATCAGCGAGGCCTCGAAGAACACGTAGAACAGGATGCCGTCCAGTGCACAGAAGATCCCATTGAACAGACCCGACATGATCAGGAAGGCCGCATTGTATTGCGCTGGCTTGTACTGAATCACCTGCCAGCCAGCCAGCACCACAATCACCGTGATAAAGCTGTTCAGGATGATGAACGGCATCGAGATGCCATCAACGCCCAGATGGTAGTTGATGTTGAAACGCGGAATCCAGGGCGACAGCTCGACAAACTGCATCACCGTCGCCTGGGCGTCAAACTTGGTGTAGAGCGGGAAAGTGACGACCAGACCAGCCACAGCGCCAATCAGGGCAAGGATGCGCGTCAGGCCGGCATTGTTATCACGGCCGACTGCCAGAATCAGCAGACCGGCCACGATCGGGACCCAGATGGCAAGCGAGAGTAGCGGGTAACCAGACATAGTCATTTCCAGAAAAAGCAGGCGCGCAGGTTAGTCGTTAAATAGTTGTTCGTTGTGGAACGGTTGATCAGGTCGTGAAGAACCACAGGGTCAGCAGCGCAAAGACGCCGATGATCATGGTGAACGCATACTGGTACAGATAACCGGTCTGGAAGTGACGGACGATACCCGCCACCACTGCAACCAGCTTCGCCGAGCCGTTGACGAAGAAGCCGTCAATCAGTGTTGCCTCACCGAAGCGGTTGAGGAACCCACCGATCTTGCGGGCACCGCCGGCAAACACCGCCATGTTGAAGGCATCGAAGTAGTACTTGTTGTCCATGAGGGTATACAGGCCATGGAACTTCTTCTGCAAGGCCGCCGGGATCGACGGTTTAACCATGTAGAAGTAGTAGGTCACCACTAGGCCAGCCACCATGAGCCAGAACGGCAAGGTGCTGACGGCATGCAGGGCCATGGCGATCGGGCCATGGAACTCTTCCTTCATGTCGGCCATGATCGGAATGTTCTTGGTGGCGTAAATCACACCATCAAAGAAAGTCCCATAGAGCATCGGATCGATGGTGTAGTAGCCGATGATGACCGACGGAATGGCGAGCAACACCAGGGGCAAGGTGACGACCCAGGGTGACTCGTGCGGCTTGTCACCGGGCTGCAGGCCATGATGATGGCCATGGTCATCGTGACCATGTTCGTCATGCCCGTGCTCGTCGTGACCATGATGATCATCATGCGCGTGCGCAGCAGCCTGGGCCGCGGCCACGTGCTCGGCATCATTCCAGCGCTCGGGGCCATGGAAGACGATAAAGTACGAGCGCATCGTGTAATAGGTTGTTACGAACACGCTAACCGTGACCGCAAACAGCGCATAACCATGCCCGGTGATATTTGACAGGTGCACCGCTTCGATGATCGAATCCTTCGAGTAGAAACCCGAGAAGAACGGGAATGCAATTAGCGATAGCGAACCGATCAGCGTGGTAATCCAGGTGATCGGCATGTATTTCCACAGGCCACCCATGTTACGGATGTCCTGGTCATGGTGCATGCCGATGATGACCGAACCGGCGCCAAGGAACAGCAACGCCTTAAAGAAAGCGTGTGTCATCAGGTGGAAGATGGCAATCGGATACGCAGCCACACCGAGCGCAACGGTCATATACCCCAGCTGCGACAGCGTCGAGTAGGCAACGATGCGCTTGATATCGTTCTGGATCATGCCCAGGAAACCCATGAACAGCGCCCCAGTCGCGCCGATAATGAGCACGAACGACAACGCCGTCGGTGACAGGTTAAACAGGGGCGAGCAACGGGCCACCATGAAGATACCGGCGGTCACCATCGTCGCAGCGTGGATCAGCGCCGAGATCGGGGTCGGGCCTTCCATCGAATCCGGCAGCCAGACATGCAGCGGTACTTGTGCCGATTTACCCATCGCACCAATAAACAGGCAGATACAGGTCACGGTCATCAGCGACCACTGGGCATCGCCCCAGAGGTTAATCGTCTTGTCGGCAAACTTCGGGGCGGCCTTGAAGACTTCGGCGTAATCCAGCGTGCCGAAATAAGCCAGCACCAGACCGATACCGAGAATGAAACCGAAATCGCCCACGCGGTTGACCAGAAATGCCTTCAGGTTGGCAAAAATGGCCGTGTCACGGTTCATGTAGAAGCCAATCAGCAGGTACGAAACCAGACCCACGGCTTCCCAGCCGAAGAACAGCTGCATGAAGTTGTTGCTCATGACGAGCATCAGCATCGAGAAGGTAAACAGACTGATGTACGAGAAGAAGCGGCGGAAACCATCATCCTCCGCCATATAACCGATGGTGTAGATGTGAACCAGCAAAGAAACCGATGTGACGACGCACATCATCATGGCCGTCAGGCTATCGATCTGGAAGCCCACGCTGAAGGTGTATGCCCCACTGGTTGCCCACGTGTAGAGGTTGCCATTGAAGGTATGACCGGCCAGTACGTCCTGCATGACCATCAGCGACGCCACGAGCGAAATGGCGACACCGAGGATCGTGACACCGGCTGCAAACCAGCGCGGAATCACCCGGCAGAAGAGACCAGAAAGCGCAGCGCCGACCAGCGGGGCGAGAGGAACGGTGAGGTAAAGGGTTTTCATGTCCATACGACGATTCCTGCTTAGCCCTTCATGCGGTCAAGGTCATCCACGTGGATCGTGGACAGATTACGGAACAGTACAACCAGAATAGCGAGGCCGATGGCTGATTCGGCAGCCGCGACCGCCAGAATGAAGAACACGAACACCTGGCCGTTCAGATCCTGCAGGAAATGCGAGAAGGCGACGAAGTTGGTGTTCACTGCCAGCAACATCAGTTCAATGGCCATGAGCAGAACAATCAGATTCTTCCGGTTGAGGAAGAGTCCGATCACGCTGATGCCGAACAGGACAGCAGCCAGGACGAGGAAATGTGAGAGGGTCAGCAAGGCAGTCTCCGGATCAAACTCGGCTGGGGTTACTTGGCAGCGTTGTCACCGGCTTCCGATACAGGAGCGGCGGCAACAGCGGGTTGAGGTTTGACAGCATCCATCTTGACGATGCGCAGACGGTCGGATGCCTTGACGGCAACCTGATCGCTGATGTTCTGCTTTTTGCTGTCCTTACGACCGCGATAGGTCAGGACTACCGCAGCAATGATGGCCACAAGCAGAATGGCTGCAGCAATCTGGTCCGGATAGGTGTACTCGGTATAGAGCATCACACCCAGATCCTTGGTATTGGAAGAATCCGCTAGTTCCGGCGGCAGCGGCGTATCAAACACTTGGAAGTACTGACCACCGAGCACAATCGCCATTTCAAGAATCATCAGGATACCGATCAGCGAACCCAGCGGCAGATAACTCCAGAAACCCTGGCGCAGGCGATCGAAGTTGATATCCAGCATCATGACGACGAAGAGGAATAGCACCATGACGGCGCCAACATAGACCAGAATCAGCACAATGGCCAGGAATTCGGCCTGGGCCAGCAGCCAGACACCGGCGGCCGTAAAGAAGCTGAGCACGAGGAACATGGCGGCATTCACCGGATTGCGCGCCGTGATCACGGCCAGGCTCGAACCCACCAGAATGGCGGAGAGCACGTAGAAGATGATCAGTTTGAATTCCATCTGCAATCCTTAGCGGTATTTCGCATCGCCGGCACGGTCGGCGGCGATCTGTGATTCATAGCGATCGCCGTTGGCCAGCAGCATCGGCTTGGTGTAGTACAGATCACCGCGCGATTCGCCGTGATATTCGAAGACCCGGGTTTCGACGATGGCGTCAACCGGGCAGGCTTCTTCACAGAAACCGCAGAAAATGCACTTGGTCAGATCGATGTCGTAGCGGGTGGTACGACGGCTGCCGTCATCACGCTGATCGGACTCGATGGTGATCGCCATCGCCGGACAGATCGCTTCGCAGAGCTTACAGGCAATGCAACGTTCTTCCCCGTTCGGGTAACGACGCAGGGCATGCAGGCCACGGAAACGGCGGCTTTGCGGTGTCTTCTCTTCCGGATACTGGACCGTGATCTTCGGCTGGAAGAAATACCAGCCGGTCACGCTCAGACCCTTGCAGAGCTCTTTCAGAAACAGGCTGTTAACAACCTGCTTGCTCTTGGTGACGAATTCGCTAATGGCACCCATGATCTTAA